>JAJPYU010000158.1 GCA_021204765.1 Clostridiales bacterium | reverse complement strand
CGAGATGCTGCGAACACTTAATGAGCGTAAGCTAATTTAGTGAGAGCGTATGCGTTAGCTGCGTGTCCGGAAATGAACTCATTTTCACGCGAGCGCCTGGTAAAATGTAAAAAGTTCACAAGTTTATCATATTTATCTGCTATATATGATTTAGACATTAGTGATGAGGAGGCACCCTTATGGATAAGCTGAAGATTTTGGTCGTGGATGACGAGAGCCGCATGCGCAAACTGGTGCGGGATTTCCTGGTGAAAAAGGACTTTGAGGTCCTGGAGGCCGGTGACGGTGAGGCGGCCCTGGACATATTCTATGAGGAGAAGGATATCGCCCTCATCATCCTGGATGTCATGATGCCGAAGATGAACGGCTGGGAGGTCTGCCGTGAGATCCGCGAGACTTCGAAAGTTCCCATTATCATGCTGACGGCCAAGAGTGACGAGAGCGACGAGCTCTTAGGCTTCGACCTGGGCGTGGACGAGTACATTTCCAAGCCTTTCTCCCCGAAGATCCTGGTGGCCAGAGTGGATGCCATTTTGCGCCGCGCCGGGAAATTCTCCCCGGATGACGTTATCTCTGTCGGAGGGATCAGCCTGGATAAGGCGGCTCACAGTGTGACATTGGACGGCACCCAGGACGTGGAGATGAGTTACAAGGAATTCGAGCTGCTCACTTATTTTATGGAGAATGCGGGCATTGCCCTCTCCCGGGAGAAGATTTTAAATAATGTCTGGAATTACGATTATTTCGGCGATGCACGTACCATTGACACCCATGTGAAAAAGCTGCGCAGCAAGCTGGGTGACAAGGGCGAGTACATCAAGACCATCTGGGGTGTGGGGTATAAATTTGAAGTATAAAGTCCCGGACTGCAGCCAGACAGATGGGCTTGCTTGCATGCCCAGATGGCTGGATATTGGACGGGCTAACCTACATGAGCAAGTAGACCGATAGGTCGGATTGCGAATGGAGGTGGCGATTGCGGGATACGTGAAACGCGGAGCAATCGACTTTATAAGAAGTTGGTTATATTATGAAAAAGAGACGTTTCCTGACAATTCAGATAGTTGCGCTGATCTGCGTACTCTCAGCCGGAGCCATCATGGTCTGCTGGCTGATGAATTCCATTTTTCTCGAGAAATACTATGTCTTCCAGAAGAAAGCTACCATGGTAACAGATTTTCAGACCATGTCTGATGCCAGTGCCGCAAACATCCTGGATGACGGGGGATTTGACACCACTTTTGACAATATGTGTGCCAATGGGAATATGACTATCCTGGTCATCAATTCCTCCGGCGTGGTGGTCCGTTCCTCAGCTTCTGACATGAGTACCCTGAGGCAGGAAATGCTCAACACCATGTTCGACGTGAGCAATGCCGAGACGGTTCTGTCCGGGGATAATTATCAGATCCTCTCATCCAAGGAGACGAGGCTGAATTCCGAGTATCTGATATTGGTGGGGCAGCTTACCGGAGGCGAGACCATACTGATGAGGACGGCCTTAGAGAGCATACACGAGAGCGCCATGCTCTCCAACAGGCTGCTGCTTCTGGTGGGTCTCATCATGATAGTGGTAAGCTGTCTGGTAGGATGGGTGCTCGCCCGGCGGATCACCAAGCCCATATTGCAGCTCACCGACATATCCAAAAAGATGGTGGGACTGGACTTTGAGGCGAAGTATGTCCCGGGAGCCTGGAAAAAGGATTCGCAGCTCAAACGTCTTTCCGTGATATCGGACAGGCTGGCTGAGGAGGACGGCAGAGAGCAGATTTCCGGAAATGAGATAGACCTGCTGGGCGACCACATGAATCGCCTCTCCGAGACTTTGGAGCGGACTATTTCCGAACTTAAGAGCGCGAATCTGGAGCTGACCAGGGACATCCAGAAAAAGGAGGAGATAGATGAGATGAGGAAGGAATTCCTCTCCAACGTCTCCCACGAGCTTAAGACCCCGCTGGCTCTGATACAGGGTTACGCCGAGGGTCTCGAAGAGTGCATAAATGACGATCCGGAGAGCCGGGATTTTTACTGCGATGTCATCATGGACGAGGCCGGGAAGATGAACCGCATGGTGCAGAAGCTGCTGACCTTAAATCAGCTGGAGTTCGGCAATGACCAGGTGGTGATGGAGCGCTTTGACATCACGGAGCTTATCATGGGAGTGCTCAATTCCGCCCGTATCCTCATGGAGAAAAACGGGATCACCCTGGAGGCTGGAAATTTGCCGCAGACTTTCGTCTGGGGCGACGAATTCAAGATGGAAGAGGTAGTCACAAATTACTTAAGCAACGCCATCAACCACTGCGAGGGTGAGAAAAAAATCTGTGTTAGCTATACGATGCGGGAGGGTCTGCTGCGGGTCAGCGTCTTCAACACCGGAAAGCCCATCCCCGAGGAGGACATCGGACAGATCTGGGATAAGTTCTACAAAGTGGACAAGGCCAGGACCAGGGAGTACGGCGGCAGCGGGATCGGGCTCTCTATAGTGAAGGCCATTATGGACGGCCACGGCCAGAGCTGCGGCGTGGAGAATAAGGAAGACGGCGTGGAATTTTGGTTCGAGCTTGGTACTAAATAGGCTACGTTCACACGTAGCCAGGACGCTTATATGAATGTTGTAAGCTCGATTACAAAAATTCATATAAGCGTTCCGGGTACTTGTGCAACAGGTAACCTCTACCTCCATGAGCAGTCTTAGCTCCGCAAGGAGCGGGAAAGCATGCAACACTTGTGGCGCATGCGGGAGTGCGAATGAAGGTGGAGGCTGCGTGTGAACGTAAATTAACAGGAGGAAAGCAGTATGCCGCCTATCACAAACGACTGGGCAAAGCCCTTAAGCGCGGAATTTAAAAAGCCTTATTACAGGGAGCTCTATAATAAGGTGTTGGATGAGTATAAGACCCGCCGCATATACCCGGCAGCGGACGATATTTTCAATGCTTTCCATCTGACGCCACTCTCCCAGGTGAAGGTGGTCATTCTGGGACAGGATCCCTATCACGGTGACGGTCAGGCCCATGGGCTCTGCTTTTCCGTGAAGCCGGATGTGGACATTCCGCCATCCCTTGAAAATATCTATAAAGAGCTCCACGACGACCTGGGCTGCTACATCCCCAACAACGGTTATCTGGTGAAATGGGCAGAGGAGGGTGTGCTGCTCCTTAACACTGTCCTCACTGTTCGCGCCCATCAGGCCAATTCCCACCGGGGCATAGGCTGGGAGGAGTTTACCGATGCGGTCATCCGTGCCGTCGATAAGGAGGACCGGCCCATAGTGTTCATGCTTTGGGGCCGTCCTGCCCAGATGAAGAAGTCCATGCTCCACAATCCAAAGCATCTCATTTTAGAGGCACCCCATCCAAGCCCCCTTTCCGCTTACAGGGGCTTTTTCGGCTGCAGGCATTTCAGCCGGGCCAACGCATTCCTTGAAGCAAATGGGGTAGAGCCCATAGATTGGCAGATAGAAAACATCTGAATATTAAGTTATTTATTGACATATAAAAGTACTTATGATAATCTGAATTAAGAACAAATGTTCGCAGATACAAACTGCTATCGGATTTTTAATTTTTTGCTCTCGTCTTTATGTTTTGTGTTATTATATTTACAGAATTTTATGATGTACTGGAGCAATACATCATATACTTTGCCAGACGAAGATGGGAAACAGGGATTTGTTATGGAAAAAAGATTAAATGCCAT
>JAJPYU010000063.1 GCA_021204765.1 Clostridiales bacterium | reverse complement strand
CATTTGAGACAGAAGACCCGACCCAGGCTCAGCTTACAGAAGAATGGAGCGGCAATATCACTGTCGATGCATCGGAAAACAATTCAGAGGATGTTGTTGTGGAAGTCACGGTGGAAGATAATGCCGGAAACGAGAATTCTGCAGGCGTGACATTGGAGATTGATTCCACCGCGCCCACAGTCAGCGTGAGCATGACTGATAACGGTATAAATTCTGAGTATGCAAGGGAGGGATACTACAATGTCACCAGAACCGTCGAGATTACTGTTGTAGACAGAAGCGATGTATTTGACGCGGATAATGCGACTGACGGTATCACGATTACCGCCACGGATGTAAATGGAGACGATGTGGATTTAAGCTCTGATGAGGATATGATCTCCGGATGGACTGCGAGTGATGAGGATTCTTCCGTTCATACAGCGACTATATCATTTACAACTGATGCGAACTATGAGTGGTCCATAGAATATACGGATAAAGCCGGCATGTCCTGCAGTGCAGATAAAGACTCCGGAAGCTCTGACGACTCAGGAGACAATATATATTCCTTTACGTTAGACCGAACGGATCCGATGGGTTCTGTCACCGTGCTTGAGGAAACCTGGAGCAGGCTGCTGACAAAACTGACTTTTGGTTTATGCAGTAAGGTCACCGCTGATGTGACTGCTGAAAGCTCTGATGACACCAGCCCCTGTACTGTGGAATATTATAAAACATCTTATCCGCTTGCTTATTCAGAAGATGATATGGATGGATTTTATACTGAAGGAGAATTCTCTGATTACAGCGATTTCAGCATTTCCTCTGACGAACAGTTTGTCATCTACCTGAGGATAACGGATTATGCCGGGAATTACATCTATGTGAGTTCTGACGGATGCATAGTGGACATGACAGCCAGTGAGATCACGATCACTCCCTCCGCCCCGGTCTCAGATAATGGAGATGAGGATGTATACGGATATTATAACGGGGATGTGGATGTGGTCATAGATGTGGAAGAGGCGGATTCCGATTATTCCGGGATAAACCTGATACAATACTGGATCACAGACGGAACGGAGGATGGGGACGCCGAGCCGGATAAGACAACGCTCTACGAGTTCACAGAGAGCCCTGAGGAAATCACCCGGGATATGCTTATGAGGAGCAGATCATTGACCGTCACGGTGGATTCATCAGTCTATGATACCTGTGATGTGGAAGTGCATGTTTATACCATAGATAATGCAGGTAATGAAAATACTCAGACGATCACTCTGGATATTGATGTGACTTCGCCTGCTATTGAGATTTCTTATGATAACAATACGGCCAGAAATGATACATATTTTAATGCAATGCGGACAGCCACTGTGACTGTCACTGAAAGGACTCACCATTTTGACGCGGATGCTGCGACTTATGGGATAGTCATCTCTGCCGTGGATGCTTATGGCAGTGAGGTTGACAGCGCTTATACTGTCAACGACTGGACAACAGAAGAGGGAGATACCCCGGATGAGGATACTCACACGGCAACAATCTCCTATAATAAAGACGCGAATTATACTGTCGCTGCATCCTATACAGATAAGGCGGAGAATAAAGCCGCAGATCCCGACACGGGAGATTCAGTTGCCCCCTATTCGTTTACTGTGGATACCACGGCACCCACAGGGACGGTGACAGCCTCAGGTTCAAAAGGCGACATGGTATGGAGCAGATTGCTTAGCAAGCTGACCTTTGGATTTTTCTCTAATAAAAATATTAAAGTCACATCCACCCAGGGAGATGCCACTTCCCCTATAGAGAGTGTGAAATATTACAAGACCACATCATCTGCGGCGATGACAGCTGCGCAGTTGGCGAAGCAATCCGGATGGGCTGATTTCAAAGGCCTGACTCTTAAGACTGATCAGCAGGCAGTGGTTTATTTTAAGATTACTGACATGGCCGGAAACGTGACTTACATCAGCACCGATGGGATGATAGCGGATGATACTGCTCCCACGGAGAGTGCCGATCCGCAGATTACAGTATCTCCTCAGCAGCCGGTCAACGGATTTTATGATGGCAATGTCAAGGTCGCAATTTCCGTCAAAGATCCCACTGCCGGAGACACTTTTGCCGGGTTAAAGGAGATACGTTATGAGGTGACAAATATGGGAAGCATTACTCAGGCGGGCACTCTGTACAGCTTTACCAACACGTCACCATCTATCAGTGATCTGAAACAGAGCTGGTCAGGGAACATCACAGTGGATGCCTCCTTAAATAACAGCAACAATGTGAAGATCACCGTATATGCCGATGATAATGCCGGGAACACTTCACAGGCCAGTGCCTCAATAAAGATAGATGTGACGGCACCGGCAATTTCCGTGAGCTACAACAATAACAGCCCTGACAGCGGTTCGTATTACAGGAGCAGCAGGACAGCTACAGTCACTGTAACTGAAAGAAACTTTGATGCCGATGCAGTGACGGTAAATATAACCAACAGTGACGGCAGCGTGCCGAAGATATCCGGATGGACGACTGTGAGCGGATCAGGCAATGGGGACAGCACAAAGCATGTGGCAACCATTACCTACAGCGCGGATGGAGATTATACTTTTGCCATTGCCTGCACAGACCGGGCCGGAAACAGGAATTTGGCCGTGACATATGCTGCAGGGACGGCAAATGCGACTGAGTTTACCATTGATCGGACTCTGCCGGCTATCACAGTTTCCTATGACAATAATTCTTCAGCCGGGGACAGATATTTTAACGCAGCCCGGACTGCGACCATTACCGTCAGAGAGCACAACTTTGATGTGAGCAGGGTGACATTTACCCGGACAGCGTCCCTTGACGGCAGTCAGATCGCCGCGCCGTCAGTATCCTGGTCCAACAGCGGGGATGTGCACACAGCTACCATAGCATACACAGCAGACGGCGATTACAGCTTTGACGTAAGTATGACAGATATGGCCGGAAATGCCAGCGGCCAGGTCAGTTACGGGGACAGTGTCGCGGCATGTGATTTTACCATTGACCTGACTATCGGGAAGCCTCTGATCACCGGAGTGGAAAATGGCGCTTCCTATAAAGGAGATGTGATACCGGGGATAGACTTCTCGGATGTGAATCTTGATTCCTATGAGATCACATTGCTCCGTACCCGCAGGGATGAGATCGATGTGGATGTTACTGATCAGTTCATCACTGAGATCACTACAAACGGACATGGCGGAGCGGGAGAGTTTAACACTTTTGAAAAGATTCAGGATAATGACGGCATATACACTCTGACAGTGGCTGTCAGGGATAAAGCCGGAAATGAAGAGTCTGAGGCTGTTATATTCACTGTCAACCGCTTTGGCTCGGTATATGTTTTTAACCAGGCCCTGCTAGATCTGGAGGATTCATATGTACAGGCCGTAAACAATGAACTGGTGATCACTGAGTATAATCCTGACAGGCTGTTGGAGGGTTCTCTCATGATCGAGGTCACAAAAGACGGGGCTCCTGCCGCAGATGTGGCTTATGAAGTAAGTCCTGAGATAAATAAATATGTTTCAGTGGCTGCCAGCGGATGGTATCAGTACGAGTACACGCTTGACACAGCTAATTTCAGCGAGGACGGCATATACAGCATAATAGTCTCCTCAGAGGATGAGGCGGGTAATTTGCCTGAGACGACCAACTATGAGGACTGCGAGGTGCTTTTCAGGGTTGATACTACCCCGGCGGAATTAAGCAATGCAGCCGGTCTGGAAGGAGCCATCGTAAATGCGGGATCAGTCGATGTGGAATTTGAATTGTTTGATGCCATAGGCTTAAGGACCGCAACGATCTGCCTGGACGGTGAGGCATACCGGACATACAGTGGTGAGGATATAGAGGGGCTTACCGGTTACTCCGGCAGTTTTACCATTGACGCTGCAGGCCATGCGCAGAGCGTAAGGTTTGTGGTGGAGGACATGGCAGGAAATATCCTGGATACGGATGCCCAGGATGAGAGCGGAAATTACCTCTTTGTCCCCGGATTCGGATTTAACAGGAGTATTACGGTTTCCACCAATGCCTTAGTCCGATGGTTCGCAAACAAACCGTTGTTTATCGGGACTATAGTGGCGGCAGCTGTTGCTGTGTGCCTGATCATCTTCCTGATCCTGTTTATGAAGAGAAAAAAGACGGGGAAGAGGCGGTTTAAATGAACAGATTGGTGGAAAATAAAGTGGTGGAGGAGCTGTCCTGCAGGCCAAACTTTGCGTTTGTCCTGTCGGATGCCGTCACATTCCTGCCTACGGAATATAAAGTGTTTCGCAGCCAGGAAAACTGCTGCTTTGTCAGATGTGCAAAGCTTCTTTATAACGGAAAGACGGAGCTGTATTATCTGCCTGACGGATACCGGTCGTTTGCGGATCTGATCCCGTCGATGGACGGAGCGGAATTTCTCTCAGCCTCAGCAGGTATACTGTATGCTGCCGCCCAGGTGGAAGCTAACGGGTTCCTCTCGTGCAGGAATATAGATATATCTTTTGAAAAAATTTTTATAAACGTGAATACCCGACAGGCCAGGCTGACATATCTGCCTGTGCAGGAGGGGGTTTTTCCGGATGATGTCTCCTTTGAGAGCGAGCTTAAGAGCAGCCTGTATGAGCTGGCCCGGAGCCGTCCGGAATGGGGCGTTCCTGATGTGACAAATTTCATGAATGAATTGACATACGGCAGCTTGAATATAGGAGATCTGGCCAGACATTCGCCGGGAACAGAGAACCTGTCCGAAAAAGAGACCAAAATGCAGTTGATTTCGTCAGACGCGGCGAATAGGGTAGTGCTCGACATAAATAAGGACGAGTATGTTATTGGGAGGAAACCTTCTGCCGCAGACGGAGTGATTACCTTTAACAATGTGATCAGCAGGGTACACTGCAGGATTTTGAAGAAAGACGGAAAATATTTTATCGAGGATTTAAGAAGTTCGAATGGCACATATGTCAACCATGTGCCGTTATTGCCGGGACAGAGAGCAGTGGTAAAGGATGGGGATAACGTACGTCTGGCCAACAGTGATTTTAAGGCAGTTATCAGGCAGGTAGGATAAAGTATGAAAAAAGTAAGGATTATCATAGCTGATACAGATGTTAATTATATATTGGCACTGCAGCTGAAATTTATAGAGGAGTTTGACGGAAAGGCCAATCTGGAAGTGATCACTGACAGGGATTATTTTAAAAAACTGTTTTCTTCTCCCCAGACTGCACAGGTGCTTGTTTTCTCTGAGGATATGTATGATCCGTCACTGCACAAGCACAATATTGCCCATCTGTTCCAGTTGACAGAGGAGGCAGATGGGTCACGGACCGGGGAACTGGATATAGACTGCATTTATAAATATTCAAGTATACCGGAAATTTTTAATGTGGTCATCGGTAAGTGTGCTGATGTCCTCCATTCCGGGGCAAAGGAAAAGAAGGTATCACAGATTGTCGTTGTGACCTCTGCCGCCGGAGGAGTGGGAAAGACCACCGTAGCCATGGGATTATGCGCAGCACTGAGCAGGAGTTATAAGAAGGTACTGTATATAGATGCGGAGAGGCTTCAGACGTTTCAGTTTTTACTTAGAAGCAAAGAGCCGCTTTCGGGAGATATCCCATGCAGGGAACTGACTGAGGCCGGCTGTGTGAGCTATCAAAAGATCAGGAAGCTGATCAGAAAAGAGGAGTTTGCCTACCTGCCGCCTTTCAGAGCAGCTCTTTTGTCTCTGGGAGTGAGCCCGGACGTGTTTGGCAGGATAGCAAAGTCAGCGAAGCTGTCCGGGGAATATGATTATGTGGTTGTGGATACGGACAGTGTGTTTGATGAAAATAAGGCAGGACTGATCGATATTGCGGATAAAGTTATTGTTGTCACCAGACAGAATCTGGCTTCCGTTACGGCAACCAATGTATTTACGGCAAATGTAAACGGAATAGACGGAGACAAATATCTGCTCCTCTGCAATGATTATGACCCTGACGCAGAGAATGCTGCGGAATCAAATTCAGTTCATGCAAAGTTTGCTGTCACTGAGTATATAGGTCACATAAATGGATATGACGGTAAGCCGGGGGTTGACTTTGCAGAAGAGACCGGGTTTAAAAGGGCGGTATATTTGTTGGATTAAAGGAGGCTGTTTATGAGGGAAAAAGCGGTTGTGACATTTATACGGGAGGATAACGGTCTGGCTGCGGAGCTGGAGATCCCGACTGATATTACGGCAAATGACCTGATCATGGCACTTAATGAAGTCTTTGATCTGGGAATGGATGTGGACAATATTTTCAGGTGCTGTTTTGCGGCTGAGCATCCGGTTGCGTTTTTGCACGGAAACAGGATCCTGTCAGATCTCGGGGTAAGAGACGGAACAGTTATCCGCCGTGCTTCACAGGAGAGGTAGATTATGGCTTATCAGTATAAACTGATCATTCAGAACAAAAATGCATATAAAGAATTCGAGATTCCCGAGGATATGGAAAGGGTCAGGGCAGGCACTACCACAGCCTGTGAGTTCAGGCTAAATCCGGATTTTTTCTTTGGCGAGATAGAGATACTGCTGGAGAGGGCGGAAGGCTGGTGCGCCAGTTGTTCAGACCGTCTTTATTTCAGCAGGGGAGATATCAGGAAGCTTTATTATACAGAGCTGGAGCATGGGGATATGCTTTCTGTCTGTTACGCCGGATCAGGTGAGGATGCTTTCTCCCTGTATTTCCTTATTGATTTTGAGGCGGAAATCCCGGTGTATGCCTGGAAGACAGAACTGCCGGTTGCCAAATCCCTGGAGATCAGTGACCGCATCGGGGCTGATATAGAACTGAAAAGCGGATTCGGAAAAGGTACGAGAATTCTTTTAATGAATACCGGTAATGGAGCAGAGCTGGTAGAAGATGCTTCTCCATATGGGACTTTTGTCAACGGCAGGCGTATTAGCGGGAAAGTATTACTGGGCGATGCCTGCTTTTTCTCAGTTGCGGATTTTTCGGCTTATTATCATTCGGGGTGGATATGGTTCAGCCACAGGCACATAAAGACAAACCGGATTTCTGAGTTGCCGGACAAGCTGGAGACGGACTCCACCTATCCAATGTTTATGCGCAGCACGAGAGTGCGTTCCGGGTGTGATCAGTCTAAGATCAGGGTGTTGGAGCCGGCTATAGAGCCTAAGAAGCCCGAACAGAATATAGCGACATCGTTGATGCCCTCAATAGCCATGTTTGCCCTTGTGGTGGTGCTGCGAAGTGTTTTAAGCACTATGGGCGGCACTTTCGTGTTATTCAGTATCTGTTCAATGGGTCTCGGCGCGGTGACTTCCATTATCAGCATTATAGACAGAAGGAAGAAATATAAGGAGGACTGTGAAAAGAGGCAGACTACATACAGATCATATGTGGAAAAGAAACGGGAGGAGATTGAAAAGGCCAGAGAAGAGGAACTGGAAGCACTGCGGGAGCAATACTATAGTACAGAACAGGATTTGGTGAATGTTGTCAATTTTTCTTCACGGCTGTTTGACCGTATGCCGGAAGATGACGATTTTCTGGATGTGTATCTGGGTGTGGGTGACAAGCCGGCAGTAAGGGAAATAGATTTTAAACAGCAGGAAAAGCTGGAGGCCGGAGATGACCTGAGCAGGATGCCGGAGCAGCTTGCGTCAGAGTACAGGTATTTAAAAGACGCTCCTGTAACCTTAAGGCTCAGGGAGGCAAGTGCGGTTGGAATCATAGGAAGCAGGGAAAAGCAATATGAATTTATGAAGATAATACTGCTGGATATTGTCAGCAGGCAATATTTTGGGGATGTCAGCCTGTATGTCCTGTTGGATGGGAACACGGAGCAGTATGGCTGGATAAGACTCCTGCCGCATATACAGGGAGCTGACAGGAGAAATATTGTATGTGACAGTGAGAGCAGAAATAATGTTTTTGAGGATTTATATAAGGAATTGACCGACCGCAGCAATGAGGAGGAGCAGACAGGATATAATGTCATTTTTGTGATGGGCGGGCATGGGATCAAGAGTCATCCACTGTCCAGATTTATTGAGAATGCAGCTGATCTGAATACGGTTTTCCTGTTTTTTGAGGATGCAGGAGAAAAACTTCCGCTGCACTGCAGATGGATCATCGAGACAGGGGATATGGGAAACGAAGCTGCATTGTATACCACCTCAAACAGCACGGAGAGAATGGAGTTTTCATATAAATTTGTCAGAGATGCAGATATAAAAAAGGCAGTTCATGTACTTGCGCCGGTCTACTGTGAGGAGATAAGCCTGGAGAGTTCCCTGCGCAAGAGTCTTACACTGTTTGAACTTCTGGGAATATATGGGGCACGGGATCTGGATCTGGAGTCACGTTGGAAGCAGTCAAAAATATATGATTCCATGGCTGTTCCTTTGGGTGTAAACGCAAAGAATGAGGTGGTCTGCCTGGACATCCATGAGAAATCCCACGGTCCCCACGGACTGGTGGCAGGCACTACCGGTTCGGGTAAGAGCGAGCTGCTGCAGACTTTTATTCTTGGCGCGGCCACTCTGTTTCATCCCTATGAGATCGGATTTGTCATCATTGATTTCAAGGGAGGGGGTATGGTGAACCAGTTTAAGGATCTGCCGCACCTGATGGGTGCCATTACGAATATTGACGGGAAGGCGGTAGACCGTTCATTGAAATCGATCAAGGCAGAGCTCTTAAAGCGGCAGGAGCTGTTTGCCGGGGCAGGTGTCAATCATATTGATAAATACATCAGGGCATACAAAGAGGGAAAAGCCGGGACAGCCCTGCCTCATCTGGTGATCATAGTGGATGAATTTGCGGAGCTTAAAGCGGAACAGCCTGAATTTATGAAAGAACTTATCAGCACAGCCCGTATAGGCCGCAGTCTGGGTGTACACCTGATCCTGGCGACTCAGAAGCCTGCAGGGCAGGTGAATGAGCAGATATGGAGCAATTCCAAATTTAAATTGTGTCTGAAGGTACAAACGCAGGAGGACAGTAATGAAGTGCTGAAATCTCCCCTGGCTGCGGAAATCAGGGAGCCCGGACGCGCTTACCTCCAGGTGGGAAATAACGAGATCTTTGAATTGCTTCAGTCCGGTTTCTCCGGTGCGCCAGAAAAGACTGATGACGGAAATCAGAAATCATTTGATATTTGCGCGCTGGATTTTAAAGGTGAGCGCAGGCCGGTTTACAGACAGAGACCAAAAAAGAGTATGGGATCCCGCACTCAGTTAGAAGCTCTGGTGGATTATGTGAACTCATATTGCCGGAAAATGAATATATTAAAGCTGCCTGATATCTGTCTTCCTGAACTGGCTGAGATTATTGTATTTGACAGTGAAAAATGCTGCGGCGCAAGAGATGTTGAGATGCATATGCCTGTCGGTGTCTATGATGATCCGGATCATCAGTATCAGGGTATAGCTGAGGTAGCAGTGGGTACGGCCAATACTGTGATCATAGGATCCTCCCGGTATGGGAAGACAAATCTGCTGGAGCTGATCATCAGGGGACTGGCAGAGTCTTATTCGCCGGAGGAGGTCAATATATATATCATTGATTTCGCCTCAATGGTGTTGAGGAATTTTGAAGGACTTGTCCATGTCGGGGGCGTTGTCTGTCCTTCAGATGATGAGAGACTGAAAAACCTGTTCAGGTTCCTGGGTGATCAGGTGAACCTGCGCAGGGAGAAGCTGCTTTCCGCCGGTGTCAGTTCTTTTGCCTCATACAGAGAGGCGGGATATACGGATCTGCCGCAGATCGTGCTGCTGATTGACAACATGACGGTTTTAAAGGATCTGTACCTGCAGGATTGCGATGTGCTCCTCAATCTTTGCCGGGAGGGTGTGTCTGTGGGTATCAGCATTATCATGACCAATGCCCAGACAAGCGGTCTTGGATATAAATATATGGCGAATTTTGCGGAAAGGATTTCCCTGTTTTGCAATGAACCCGGTGAATATGCCTCTCTGTTTGGATCCTGCAGGATGCAGCCTGACGAAATTCCCGGCAGGTGTCTTGTGGAGATTGAAAAGAGCCTGTACGAATGTCAGACATTCCTGGCTTTTGAGGGTGAACGCGAAATTGAACGTGTCCGGAACATGAGGGCATTCATTGAAAGTATTAATGATAAGTATACCGATTGCCGCGCCATACCGATTCCGGAAATCCCGGAGCTTCTGGGAGAACAGTATGTGTTTGAACATTTTCCTGTGGACCTGGACGGATCAAAACAGATCCTGGGGCTTAGTTATGCAACCGTTTCACCCAGGGAGACGGATATTTGCAGGGAGAATATGCTGTGCATATCAGGGGATGAGGATCACGGACGATCCAACTTCATCCGTTATATCATGCACTCCATGGCCAGGACATGGAAATGTACAGATATATTTATATTTGATGATTACAGGAAAAAACTCCAGCCTCTGGTAGTGGGCCTGGGGAAGGGCGATGCACATGTCACTTACAATATAGGTACGGATGCGGTCTGTGAGACTGTATGCAGGCTGGATATTTATTTCCAACGCAGGTACCGGGATCTGGTCAGCGGAAAAGAACCGGATGCAGACTGGAAGATCCTTGTTATCAATAATGAGGATATCTATGCCGAGATCTGCAAAGATAAGGCGGCGCTGGCAGCTTTTAAAAATATTGTCGGTAAATATAAGATGCTGCATATTTATGTTATCTGTGCGGCACTGCCGAATGCACAGGTTTCGTTCGGGTCACCGGAGATATATAAGATGGCAAAGGAAATGAGGAATATCCTTTATTTCGACAATCTTGAAAACCTGAAACTGGTGGATGTGCCTTTGGCTGTGGTGCGGGCTAACAATAAAAAGATAAGTGCCGGGGATGCCTTTTATATTACAGGGAATGAGTGTGTGCGTATTAAGACTCCGCTGGCAGTAAAGTAGCTGCAGGTATGGATGCAAAGCTACGGGCAATCGCCTGAAATTGCTGTGCACTATATATAAAAAGAACAGGAAGGAGGAAAAAACATGGCAGGACAGATCAGAATGACGCCTGATACTATGAGGACCAGGGCAAATGAATACAGGACTGAGTCCCAGAATGTGTCAGATGTGATCAGCAAAATGGACTCTCTGCTTAATACTCTTCTTACAGAGTGGGAAGGATCGGCTGCAGAGGCATACGCAGCGAAATTTGAAGAACTCAGGCCTTCTTTTGCTGCAGCCCGGGAACTGATTGATGACATTGCATTGGCCCTCGATAAGACTGCAGAAGCGGTTGAGACAACGGACAGCCAGATCGCAAGCCAGTTCAGTATGTAACAGGATAATGGGGGACACCCTGTATCTGTATGTGATACAGGGCGTCTGCCGGTGTATCAGACGAAAAGGGAAAGAAGTAAATGAGAGGCTATCCTATGAGAACGTACACAGATATAAGCTGTAATTATCATGACTATAAAGATGGTGCCGTCTATTTCACCCTGGGGATATACATGGGTGTTGCCGCACAATATTATCTGGTAAACAAAAGTGACATATTCGTAAATAATCTGGCGTTTTCTAATATATGGGTTAATTACATGAAAGAAGAAACAGATTTTCAATTTAATGTTGACAGGACAGTTACATCTGTTTTCGGCAGGGGCACAACAGATAAATTGGGAGAAGATCTCGTGGATTTCCTGAAAGCTTCCTTTATGCATGACTATGATGAACAGAAATTTGTCGAGATAAAAGGTAAAACAATTGAAAATTTTAAGAGCGCATATAAATCCGGAGAATTCAGGGGATGGTATAAATCATTTGAGATATCGGAGATGAACAAGGGATTTGTACTTAAAAACCTTATTAACGACCTGCAGGAGATAACTTATGAGAGGTTCGCGGAATGTGCGGAAACTTTAATAACTCCTTATAACAGCTGCATGTATGTTAATGGACTCTTAAGGAATCTGACATATGAAGAGATCAGGGGCTTAAATGATGTTTTGCTGGATAAGGATACAGGTGCGGTACCGGCAGCTCGTTGTTCAGATCCATATTTGCGTGAGGATAAGCACCATCTGGCGATAGCAAGAGAATCATATAATATTGATACCGTATGCTTCTCATTTGCTGCCGATACCGGAATGCTGGAACGAATGATATATTTGGAAATAGAAACGGAGAAAGTGCCATTTCCCGTAAAGCAGGTTCATTTGGATGAATTTGATGCATCGGTGACCGTCAGCGAAGATGAACTGATGCCGTTAAAAGATTTCTACAGGACAATATCGACAGAGCAGCAATTTGAGGAGGCCAGAGACAGGCTTTTAAAACAATGTGCAATGTGGCTGGATAATATACCGGAATCCTTCGGGCATAAAGCCGTGGAGATGTACCTGAACCATATTTCTATGCCAGATTATCTGACTGTACTGGCTGGTCTGGAGTATGGAAGTTATAAAGAGGTTGCAGAGAAAATAAAACCCATGGTATCTGAAGCACAGATCGTGATGAGGAGGTGTTGAAATGAAAGAGATATATATAGACCCAAATGCCCTGCAGGAGCAAATTGATGCATATAAAGACGACACCGAAACTGTTTCAGGCCTGAAATATGCCATTAATGATGGGGGCCTTTTGCTGCAGAGTATAGATAAATACAATGAGTGCCTGACCGCTATGAATGATCTGATCAGCGAGTTTTCGGAATTTGCACTCATGGATGCAGATACTCTGCAGAAAATCAGGGCAAAATGGATGGACACGGACAGTGACATAGCCACAATGACATTGGGCGAAATTTTGTCTTCAAAAATAAAAAAGTGAGGGGGCAGATCTATGGCATCAAAAGGAAACCTGTATTTGAAATCCGCATCGCTGCTGGATATGTATAATGCAGTAAAAAGCTATGAAACAACAGTGCAGGATGCATTATATGAACAGTACAAAGCGGCTTATAAAATATCCCTGACAACACATATGCGTGGAGATGCGGCTGATGCCTTTAAAACATATTTTTCGCAGGGAACGATTAATATTCTTCAGGGGGTATTGGATGTTTCCTCGGAAATGACAATGATCATTCAATTCATAAATGAGCTGTTCTTCCAACTGGAAAGCGCCAACAATGGAGTCGTAAAAGAATCCACTTTGGATACTGTAAAAACTCAGCTGAACAGTAAGAAAAATACATATGATGGAATAAAATCCGAGTTAACTTCCATTACAAGGAAGGCATCACAATATATTTCCACCGTTTCATTAGGTCTTGATTCAGTGGATGATGGCTATACAGGAGTATCAAATAAGATACGGCAGATCAGGAATGATCTGTACAGTGCGGACAGTGAAGCTTTGACATCGGCAAAAGAATTGATGACGCGCATTACCAGTTTGAGGAATCAGCTGTCAAATACAATGGGCTTATGTTACAAGGACGGAAATTTTCTTCCTGAAAATATAGGCAGCCTGTCATCGCAATCATGGTATGAGACTCAGACTAATGCAACACTGGCTCTGCTTCTTGAAGAAGATCCGTTTGAATATGAGGCAGATTCCGTAACTGTAAAGGAAGATCAGTGGGCCTCCGGGCTGTGTTCCGATGTGTACGCATATGCCGGATATTCCTGGTTGACTGCATACTATGAGATGGGCAGGGAGGACGGAAGCGTATATTTAAAGGCAGGAGCTGCGGTGCTTGAAACGAGCGCATATGCCCAGCTGACAGATTACATAAGAGCCCGGGCAGAGGCAAAAGGCTGTTATGCAAATGTTGATGCAAAAGCCGGTGTGGGGGACGGATATTTCGGTGCGCATATAAATTCGGAAGTAGGGGAAGCTGCCGTGACAGGATCTGTTGTATTGGGATCGGAAGATTTTAATGGATATGTGTATTTCAATGCAAAGCTTTTATGCGCAAATGAAAAAGCCGCATTTGAATTTGATTCAAAAACCGGCGAGTATGCTGTTGGTGTGGATGCTTCAGCGAAATTTGCTTCGGTCAGTACAGAAATGGGGCTCGGTTTCCTGAGTTACAAGGTAAATCCGGGAACGGCAACAAGCGAAAAAAAGGATTTGTTCAAGATCGCTGTGACTCCGGAAGCAAGTATAGGTGCAGGATTTGCCGCCTACAGCACCAGTGAAGTGGCCATTGAAACAGATGCTTTTAATATTAATGCCACAAACATAAAGCTTGGATTGGAAGCCTTTGGAGGTGGAAGCCTAACAATTACGGTACCTACACTTTATATTAAATGGCCGTGGTGAACAGGAGGTGAAAAAATGGCAGATACATTGGAACAATTACGTACTACTTTGTCGCGGATTACCCGGTCGATCAATAAGAAATCGGCAGAGAGGCAGGGCTATTTAGACAAGGCCGCGGAAATAAGGGATGTTTATAAACAAATGAAGTCGGATAAAGCGACATTGAAAGAATACAGAGAGGCTTTCAATACTATGTATAAAAAGACTTATACGACTTTTAAAGGCAATCAGTTCAAAAACACATACAAGCCTGAAATGAAGTCTCTCTTAGACGGGTATGATGCAGTGATAAAGAACATAGATACGAATCTTGATGCGTTGAATGATGAAGCGTTATATTATGACAATAAGGCAGGCTCATGTCTTGGACTGCTCGGGACTTTTAGGATGAGTTATAATACCGTGAAGGCCAGGATTCAGAACCTGACAAATTGAGGCGGGGGAGGTGATCTGTATGTCAGAGATCAGGGTGAAGTTGGTGAAGGCGCATGAATTCCAATCTAAGGATATCGATGTGGAACGTGAATTGAGAGATGTACAGGAATATCTGGACAGCGATTCCATAAAATGGCCGGAAGAGGGTGTTGGGATGATGTTCCTGAGGGGAGTATACGATAATCTTACTAAAAAAATGGCAACGGCACTGGTTTTTTCCAATCATACCGGTAAAACAATTGACGAGCTTCATGGCATTATAGAGTTTAAGTCACAGCCCCCGCTGCAATTTGCAAGGATCACCATAAATTTTGACAGGGAGTTTATGGGAGACGTGAAGAACAAGGAGGCCATATTAGTCCATTTGAATGTTCCGGTAAAAGGGATGGATCGGGACAGGCAATTTAACACACATGATCTGCAGTGTGGATTCAGTGATGTCAGGGTGACGTATGTTTCAGAGTAAAGCGTGAATATTTTCTCAAAAAAGTGGTCATTTTTTCTGTTATGTGCTAAAGTATAAAAGGATGGTTTAGAGATGTTAATCCAGCCTGACGCTGACAATGCTGCAGATGCAGACAAAATGGAGGATGAGCTGATGCTGTACAGTTATGCGAGAGGAGCCGACGACTCCATATATGAACTGGAGAGTCAGGGCTTTACTATTGAGAAGGACGGGGAGAATTATAAGGTCACATTCCCGGACGACGCAATGCAGACATGGGAGAATTATATCGCCCCGAAGCTGGGTCCCAACGAGTGGAACGAGTATCTGAGGGCTGAGGGAGCCATCTTTCTCTTTAATCTGAGGGACGGAGTGGAGCGCTTTGAGGCACCCTATTTCAAGAATCAGAATGTGGTCCAGCTCATCGGCCGCATCACCGGAAAGAAAGTGACATCCTTAAAGGTCATGCTGGGGGAGAATCCCTTCTATGCGCCCTATGTCCGTCTGGCTGATGATGACAGGATGAAGAAGATGCTGCTGATATCGGTATGCGCCTGCTTCATCGTCGCGATCATTTTCATTATCAGTTTCTTCCAGGACAGGATGGTGTACAATCTGATCGTCGGATTTGTATTTGTGGTGTTGGGGATAGTTATCTTCCTGCTGAGGAGGATATTCATTAAAAAGAGGCTTTCTGAATAAGTTAAAATGGAGGTTGAGCGATAAGCGACGAGACACCTCAAAATGTTTCACATTTTGAGGTGCCCCTTTCGCTCAAATTTATCATTTCTTTTTTTGTTATCCCGTGTTATCATAGGTAAAGCATGAAATTTTGAATGATGATCATAAACGAGGAGATTTAAGTATGAATAACGAAAAATACAAGATTCCATATTTTCTTCCCCCGGACATGACATATGACTGGGTGAAAAAGACTGAGATAGAGAAGGCACCCCTCTGGTGCAGCGTAGATCTGCGTGATGGGAACCAGTCCCTCATTGAGCCCATGGGACTGGAGGAGAAGATCGAGTTCTACCAGATGCTGCTTAAAGTGGGATTTAAGATCATCGAGGTGGGCTTCCCCGCCGCCTCCGAGACGGAGTACGAATTCCTGCGGACGCTTATAGAGCGGGACATGATCCCGGATAATGTGACCATACAGGTACTGACCCAGGCCCGACCCCACATAATAAGGAAGACTTTCGAGGCCATACGGGGCGTGAAGCATGCCATAGTCCATGTCTACAATTCCGTTTCCGTGGCCCAGCGTGAGCAGGTCTTCAGGAAAGATAAGGATCAGATAAAGCAGATCGCCCTGGAGGGTGCCACTATGCTTAAGCAGCTGGCGGCCAGGGAGGAGGGAGACATCACCTTCGAGTACAGCCCGGAGAGCTTCACCGGCACGGAGATGGAGTACGCACTGGAGGTCTGCAACGCAGTCCTGGACATCTGGCAGCCCACTCCCGATAAGAAGGCAACGATAAATCTCCCGGCCACCGTGGAGAATGGCATGCCCCATATCTTCGCCAATCAGGTGGAGTACATGCATAAGAACTTAAAGTACCGCGATTCCGTAGTTCTTTCCATCCACCCGCATAACGACAGGGGAACTGCCGTGGCTACCACCGAGCTGGCCATACTTGCGGGCGCAGACAGGGTGGAGGGCACCCTTTTCGGAAACGGTGAGCGGACTGGAAATGTTGATATAGTCACCCTGGGGATGAACATGTTCTCCCACGGTTTTGATCCGGAGCTGGATTTCTCGGATATGAATACCCTGACTGATACTTACGAGCGCCTTACCCAGATGCAGGTCTCACCCAGGCACCCTTATGCCGGAGCTTTGGTATTTACCGCATTTTCCGGTTCCCATCAGGATGCTATCGCCAAGGGCCTGGCCTGGCATGAGGATAAAGGTAAGAAGATATGGGATGTCCCCTATCTGCCCATCGACCCCCAGGATGTGGGCCGCACCTACGACTCCGATGTCATCCGCATTAACAGCCAGTCCGGAAAGGGCGGCGTAAGCTATGTGCTTAAGAATCACTTCGGCCTGGTCCTGCCCCAGAAGATGCGAGAGGACGTGGGCTATGCGGTGAAGCATGTCTCAGATGTGGAGCACAAGGAGCTTTCTGCCAACGAGATATACCAGATCTTCCGTGAGCGCTATTACCTTTTTGAGGAGCACTTTACTGTCACTGAGTGCCATTTCCGTCAGATAGACGGCATCCGCGCCGAGGTCACCATCCACTGTGACGACAGGGAGGACGTGGTCACCGCCTCCGGAAACGGACGCTTAAACGCAGTCAGCAATGCGATCAAGAATTACTTCGGCATACAGTATCAGCTCCAGGTCTACGAGGAACACGCCCTCTCGGTGAGTTCTGCCTCCCAGGCAGCGGCCTACATAGGCATCGAGGACGGGAACGGAGCGATGCACTGGGGAGTAGGTTTCGATGGGGATATCGTGAAAGCTTCCATACACGCATTATCCGTTGCGATAAACCGCCTGCTCGACTCGGAAGCCGCGAAGCGTGATTAGCCCCGGATTTTTACGAAAGCCAGAGCCGCGTAAGTAAATAAAATAACATAGTATGCAATGCCAATAAACTCAGCGGTATCCGAGTTACACTATGATAGCCCAAGAAGACAAGCAGCTTGCTGCGCAGTCTGATTGGATGCTATCATG
>JAJPYU010000298.1 GCA_021204765.1 Clostridiales bacterium | reverse complement strand
TCACTATCATTGCCGGACTGGCTGCCACCGAGGTGGAGGGTGTTACCTCCATGTATGGAAATATCACGAAAGATATAATCAGCCGTCTCGGTACGAAGAACCTGGCAAAGGGTGTCCGTATCGCCATGGAGGATGGAAAAGTTTCAGTGGAGCTGGCATTAAATATCGCCTACGGCTATGCCATCCCGGATGTATCGAAGAATGTCCAGGAGAAGGTGAAGACCGCCATCGAGAATATGACCGGCCTTGCCGTATCCGAGGTGAATGTGCGCATCGCTGCCGTTGACATGCAGGCGGAGGAGTGATGCCGGGGATTTGCAGTGCGCCGGCCTTTGTAAAGAAGCCGCAGCCTGACGGGAGGAAGTTATGGGAATGAGTCGCAGACAGATCCGGGAGGAGATATTCAGGCTGCTCTTTGGGGCGGAATTTTTCGACCGGGAGGAATTGCCCGGACAGATGGAGCGGGAGCTTGCCGGCCTTGACAGGATAATAGCGGCGGACAGTGATGAACATGCCGGGGATGAGGCTGTTGACAGTAAGGCTGTCGATGGCGGGGCAGGCGAAGAGGAGATGCCTGCCTCTGAGGTCAGTGCGGAAGATGCTGCTTACATCCATGAGAAGCTAGGCGGAATTTGTGCGCATTTAGATGAAATAGATGAGATGATAAATATCGCCGCCACCGGCTGGAAGACTACCCGCATGGCGAAAGCTGAGCTTGCTATCATCCGTCTGGCTGTCTACGAGATGAAATACGAGGAGGATATGCCGGTATCCGTGGCCATAAATGAGGCTGTCGAGCTGGCGAAGACCTACGGCACCGAGAAAGGCCCGGCCTTTGTAAACGGAGTTCTGGCGAAACTGGCATGACAGATAGGGTATATTCAGTCAGACAGATAAATTCATACATTAAAAACATGTTCGCCCAGGACTTTGTCTTAAGTCATATAAGCGTCAGCGGCGAGGTCTCTAATTGCAAATATCATTCCTCGGGACACATTTATTTTACCTTAAAAGATGACAGCGGGGTAATTTCCGCCGTCATGTTTGCCTCTTACAGAAAAGGACTGGCTTTCCCCATGAAAGTGGGAGATAAGGTAGTCGTCTCCGGCAGCATCCGTGTCTACGAGAGAAACGGTGCGTATCAGATCTACGCAGAGAGGATAGAGCCCCAGGGAAGGGGACTTTTATACGAGCGGTTTGAGGCGTTGAAGCGGGAACTGGAAGAAATGGGCATGTTTGATCCGGAGTACAAGCAACCCATTCCGGCATACCCGAAGCGCATCGGCGTGGTGACTGCTCCCACCGGGGCAGCCATCCGGGACATACAAAATATTTCCCACAGGCGGAATCCATATGTCCAGATCATCCTTTACCCGGCCATAGTCCAGGGAGAGGCAGCAGCGCCCTCCATAGTCTCCGGCATCCATGCCCTTGAAATGAGAGATGTGGACGTCATAATAGTTGGGCGCGGCGGCGGCTCTATGGAAGACCTCTGGGCTTTCAATGAGGAGATGGTCGCCAGAGCAATATTTGACTGCCCGGTACCGATAATATCGGCGGTGGGCCACGAGACGGATTTTACCATAGCTGATTACGTGGCAGACCTTCGGGCACCGACACCCTCAGCAGCAGCGGAGATAGCGGTATATGACATCCGCCGGACGCTGCAGCAGCTGGAGTCGGTGAAATATACTTTAAATAAGCGCATGAGCTGGCATCTGGAACAGACCGGGGCTCAAATACGCCAGTACCAATTAAAGCTCCGGGTCGCGGATCCTAGGAATCAGCTTATGGAGAATCGCCAGCGTGCGGCGGATATCTGCGACAGCCTGCAAAGCCGTATGGAGCGGCTGATGACCGACAGCCGCCATCGCCTGCAGCTGGCCGCCGCAGCCCTTGACGCGGCCTCGCCTTTAAAAAAGCTGGAGAGCGGATATGCCTATCTCGCTACCCCGGAGGACAGGCGGATCACCGGTGTACGGAGCCTCGCCCCGGGAGACCATCTCAGAGCGTGGCTGGCTGATGGGAGCTTTGAGGCCACTGTTAACGAGGTAAGGGTGAAACAGGACGAGGAAACACTTTAAGGGCACCGGCCCGGAGAGGATGTAATATATGGATGAAAATAACGAGGTAGTGCAGGGCGAAGAAAAAGAAGAGACGGTTGAGGATATTTTCACTGAGCTGGATGAGATACTTGCCGCCATGGATCAAAAGGATGTGAGCCTGGAGGACTCTTTCGCACTGTATGAGAAAGGGATGCGCAAGGTCAGGCAAGCCAACCGGAAACTTGACCTTGTTGAAAAGAAAATGCTGGTCATCACGCAGGAGGGAGAAGTGCCATTTGAAGGTTAATGTGGTCCTGTATACACTTTGAATGGCCAGGTGGGTAAATGCAGATTATGGATATTAGCTTGGAAATAAAAAAGCATACAGCTGAAGTCGAAAGTATCATCAGGGAGTATCTTCCGGCAGAGGAGGGCTTTCAGAAAACTGTGATCTCTGCAATGAATTACAGTTTCCTCGCCGGCGGCAAGCGCCTCCGCCCCATGCTCATGCTGGAGACGTATCGCCTGTTTGGCGGAGAGGGTCTGGTCGTGGCTCCTTTCATGGCGGCCCTGGAGATGATCCACACCTATTCCCTGATACATGACGACCTCCCCGCTATGGACGACGACGATTACCGCCGCGGCCGTCTCACCTGCCACAAAGTTTACGGCGAGGCCATGGCCATACTGGCGGGAGACGGCCTTTTAAATTGCGCTTTCGAGACGGCGTTAAAGGCTGCCGGCCCGGATCCGGACAATCCTCACATTATACCGGCACTGAGGATCCTGGCGAACTGCTCAGGACTTTACGGTATGCTAGGCGGCCAGGTGGTGGATGTGGAATCGGAAGGAATGCCCCTGAATCAGGAGAAACTGGACTTTATCTACGCCTTAAAAACCGGCGCATTGATCCGCGCAGCCATGACCATAGGTGCCACATTAGCCGGTGCTGACGAGGCAGACATAGATATCGTCGGCCGGGTGGCCGACGACGTAGGTCTGGCCTTCCAGATCCGGGATGACATTCTGGATGTGGAGAGCGACCTGGCGACTCTGGGCAAGCCCACAGGCAGCGACGAGAAAAATGACAAGACCACATATGTCACATTAAAGGGAATTGACGCGGCGAAGGCTGAGGTGGAACGCATTTCCCGGCGGGCTGTATTGGCGCTGACTGGTCTTCCCGTGAAAAATGAATTTCTGACAGAGCTTATCCGCAGTCTCATCACCAGAGACAGGTAAAAGGTTCGCCTGGAGGATAAGAGTAATATTGACATTATAAACTGACATTCATTTTGTACAGCTGTATTTTTAAGGAGAAAGCATCATGGCTATTTTGGATGCGATAAATGAGGCAAATGATATTAAGCAGATCCCAAAGGAGAAGTACCCTGCACTGGCACAGGAGATCAGGGATTTCCTTCTGGAGAAGGTCTCAAAGACCGGCGGCCACCTGGGATCGAATCTGGGTGCAGTGGAGCTGACCATGGCCCTGCATCTGGTACTTAATTTCCCTGAGGATAAACTCATATGGGATGTGGGACACCAGTCCTACACTCACAAGATACTGACCGGAAGGAAGGATGATTTCGACAATCTCCGGCAGTTGGGCGGGATAAGCGGATTCCCCAAGAGGGAGGAAAGTCCCTGCGATGTCTTTGACACCGGACACAGCTCCACCTCCATCTCGG
>JAJPYU010000190.1 GCA_021204765.1 Clostridiales bacterium | reverse complement strand
TCAGCTGATATTCCTCATCAGTCACCCGGGTAAAGATCAGCATGTTATTGAGCAGTGCATTCATGTGATCCGCCTCCTGCCCTATCATCTCTATGTACCGTCCCTGCTTATCCGGCTGAAGGCCGCTTTCCAGGCACTCAGCACTGTTTTTTATCACGGCAGTCGGTGTCTTCATTTCATGAGCGATGGCAGAGAAGAACGTTTCCCGGTCCTTTTCCGCCTGATCCTGCTTTTTTAAGTAAAGAAAAATGATGATAAGAAATATGGTCAGAGCCTCACCGAAAATCACGATTGCCAGAATATATTTCCTGTACACGCCGGCATACCTGGCCAGCCGGTTCACATCCACATACAGCGCACAAACGTAAGAACTGACATTCCTGTTTTCCGGAGTCAGATTCTAATAAACACTGAACGTTCCATCATACATGACCTCGCTGCTCTCATTGACATCGATAATACCTACATTAAATGCAGGCGGTGTACTGTGCCCGGAAGACATATAAATATATCTGGAAAAATATCCCAGCTCCACACTATCGTCACTCTGATTAACATCATCAGGAAGCTGCGCCAAACGCGTGACTAACTCTCCCTTGACATTGCCGTTCCTATAGTCGCTTGTTTGCAGATCACATACCACCTCCCCGGTCTCATTATCTGTAAAAACTACCCTCACCGGACAGATTATCCCAAGTGAACTATACTTATAATACCCGTCCATCTCGGAAACGCAGAGACGCCCGGAGGCCTCAGGATTCTCTTCGCAGTGATCGTACAGAGCCTGTAATTCACTGTCATCGAAATAATTTTCCAGAAGATAATACTGGGTAACAGTTTCTCCGTCATTTACGGACTGCCAGCGTACCACTGTAGAACTGAGATAATAGCACAAGTGCTTAATCCATGCAATTGAAGCTCATCTGGGTCACGCATTTGAAGGCAGCCCGAGTGAGTATAAAACCTGGCATTCCGTGGAAACAGCCCTGAATACCATGTCCGGAATTCCTGCCTGATAAGGAAGAGATACCCAATGCAATATGAATGCCATAACGACTATTACAATGAATATAACCCCCAAAAACGCCGGATCCTTTTAGACTCACTGACCCCTGAAGCATGGTATGAAGCCGACCCGGATCAAATGCGTGCTCTCTTTGAATGCCGTTATTCAAAAAAGCGTAAAGCCAATGCAGATCTGACAGATACTTTTATCGGCTCTATACTGACATCCAGGACTATTGCGTATAACAGCTCCGGATTAACTAAGCGGAGGCAGGATGATAACATACTCATAAAGACCAGGGAAGACCTGATGCTGTTTCGCAGTCTTTTTTCAGAATATCCCATTGACATGACTGGATATCACATTTTCCTGGATGCCATCGACAAAGTAGAAGACGACCTGGTGAAAGCATATCACCCGCGCAGCCGACAGGCTGCAAATTACCACTACGGGCCCTGTGCATATAAAAGCCCCGGACTCAGGATAGTCCGGGGCTTTTATACTAATCTTTTATGTTTAGCATTCTTCCATGATTGCCTTCACTGCGGCAGCCTTCATTGAGCTGCATATGATATACATCATAGAGCACTTTCAGCCTGGGTGAACTGATGAGCTCACATATTTCTGCTCCTGTCTGAGTATTTTTCAGGAAATTCCCCACATGATCCGTGGTGATGTTCAGTGCCTCCAGATTCAGATTTACTCCGGCATCTTCCGCCAGTTTCACGCAGGAAAGCAAAGCATCATACATGGAACAGAGCTTTACCGTGTCGGAGAGTGCATCATAATGATTTACAACTATCCCCCATCTCCCAGTGCATTGGAATGTATGGTCACACTTTTAGAGCCCACTTTCAGAGCAGCATCCAGTGACCGCTTCAGATCATCCAGATAAGCCTCTTTCTGGCTGTGATCCACCAGAGAATAATCGGCATCTCCGTTAAAGCCGCTGATGATAATGCCGGCATCCTGTGCGGCCGTCCTGGTCTCCTCCAGATCACGGATCCTCCAGTCCCAGAATTCCCACAGCACCGAAGCCATCCTTTTTTTCCGCGTAAAAACACTCTTTCCAGTCAAGCTCCGTATAAAGAGTATCAATACATGCACATTTAATAAGGCTCATTTTCTACCTTCTACTACAATATATTTATGATTTATAACTCTGTGCTGCCTTCCCAGGTGCCTACCTTTCTGGAGCCCGCCTCATCGTCAAACCAGTGGGTGGTCACGGTCTTGGCACGGGTAAAGAAGCGGTAGCCGTCCCTGCCCAGTACATGCAGATCCCCGAAGAAGGAATCCTTGTTTCCGGAGAAGGGGAAGTACGCGGTGGGTACCGGGATGCCTACGTTGACTCCCACCATTCCGCCGTCAGTCTCCATGACGAACTTCCGGCTGTAATATCCGCTCTGGGTGAAGATGCAGGAGCCGTTGGCGAAGGGGTTGGCATTCATGATGGCTACACCCTCCTCATAATTTTTCACTCTCTTGACGCAGGTGACAGGTCCGAAGATCTCACGGTCGCCGACAGTCATTCCGGGCTCAACATGATCCAGGATAGTAGGTCCTACAAAATATCCGTTCTCAAATCCGGGTACCACGATATCGCGGCCGTCCAGAACCAGCTCGGCACCCTCATCGATGCCCTTCTGGATCCAATCGCAGATCTTTTTCTTGTGGGCGGCGCTGACCACAGGGCCGAGATCAGTTGCTTCATCGTATGCGCAACCGACAGTCATGGCCTGGGCTTTTTTCTTCAGCATGGCGACGAACTCATCGGCGATGCTCTCCTGCACCACAACCACGGGAAGAGCCATGCAGCGCATTCCGGCACAGCCGTAGGTGGAATTGATTATGGCATTGACAGTGGCCTCCAGATTGCAGTCCTCCAGGACCAGAGCATGATTCTTGGCCTCGGTCTGGGCCTGAACACGTTTGCCGTTGCCGGCTGCCTTGGAGTATACCTGTTTGCCGACGCCGGTGGTGCCGACAAAGGTAACAGCCTTCACTCTCTTATCTGTCAGAAGGATATCCGCTTCCACGCGGCTGCAGGTAACAAGATTGACGACACCTTTGGGGAAACCGCCCTCGGTGTAGAACAGTTCCATGATCCTCATGGCTGTCAGGGGTGTCTGGGAACTGGCTTTCAACACTACTGTGTTTCCGCAGGCGATGGAAAGGGGAACCATCCATCCCCAGGGGATCATGGCCGGGAAATTCATGGGAACGATACCGGCGGTAACACCCAAGGGGAAACGATAGGCGGCTGTGTCATATCCTCCGGTGACGTTCATGGAAGCATAGCCCTGGATCATATCCGGAAGGGCGCAGGCCAGCTCAGTGGGCTCGATGGCCTTCTGCACATCTCCTCTCGCCTCACCTATTGTCTTGCCCAGCTCCTTGGCGCACAGAAGTGACAATTCTTCTTTGTGAGCGTAGAGGATCTCCCTCCACTTGAACATATACTGGACTCTCTTTCCCAGGGAAAGAGCTGACCACTCCGGGAAGGCCGCCTGAGCTGATGCGATGGCTTCCTCCACTTCCTCAGCGGTGCAGCAGGGCACTTCCGCCATCACTTCTCCGGTGCTGGAGTTGGTGACGGTCATATATTTGTCTGTTTTGGACTCTTTCCACTCTCCGTTTACACAATAACCCATTCTTTGCATGATTGTCTGATCTCCTTTCGATTCTGATTTATTTTATTTTTACAATCCTGCCTTCTCGGCGATATATTTTCT
>JAJPYU010000025.1 GCA_021204765.1 Clostridiales bacterium | reverse complement strand
GGATATCCGATAAATGTTCTCTCTGTCTCGGATGTCTGCATCGCTGTCCTGAATTTGCCATTCAATATGGCCGTAATACGCGAAAGCATGGGCAGTATATTCATCCCGGAATCACTCAAAAAGAATTATGATGATGACAACACAGCAGGAGCGGAGATCCAATTAGCGGTCTCCGCTCTGTTAATATTTTGAAGATTTACAACCTTTTTATCCGGATAAATTATAATCATTCAAAAACAGATTTCTGATGTTCCGAAAATGGGACATGTCCGGGTTTATAATTTGTGATAACGAAGGGAACTTGTAAGAGTTAAGGGAGCTGAAGCAGATGAAAGAGATTTTGGCTGTGCCGCAGGAATTAAAAAAGAAGATATTAGATGTAGTAGACTCTGCATATATGAAGAATTATCTGGAGCAGAATGATGATTATTCCGTATATGAATGGGTGGATCTGATTGCTTCTTCTCCGAGGCCGATGGAATTGAAGCTGAACCTGTTGAAAGAGCTGATGCAGATAGATATGCCTGAAGAAGACCGGATTTATATAAAAGAATGTCTGCAGGCAGGGCATATGGCTATGGACAGGCTTAATCATTTTGACAGTGGGAAATCTATCCTGGTTATGAAAACAATAGATACCGAACCGCTGGACTTTGAGATTATGAATGTGGATCCGTTTCGTTCATATCAGGCAGTGCTGGGTTATATTCGGAGAGAGTTTGAAGGTGCCTGCCGGGATGAAGAAGATGACCCTCATGATTACCGGGATTATTACTTTGAACTGGAACTGTATGATTTCACAGAGAGTGATGAGGGAGAGAGTGTGTACCGCTACATCTGCAATTCATATGGTGAGGTGCAGTATTACATGAAGAACTGGAATGGCGGGTGCGGCAATGCGAAAAGTAAGTCTGACCGTATGAAAGAGAACTATGATGAGGTTTTCCGCGGAACTGACGGGCTGCTGCACTGGATGACACCTTATCAGATTGGAGATATTCTGTATGTAGACCTGCGCCCATATTTTAGACCGACTTATTGCGTGATCCATTATATCAGCCCTGAACTTCCATGGGATTGCTGCAGCGTGCGCTGTCTTTATCTGGCTGATGGCAGATATGTCGGGGAAGCAGCGTTAAAACATGGCAGGTTCCTGCCATATATAGATAAGGGGCCATACGATAGTGACAGGCAGTTTATCTCGCCATTGTATCGGGCAGAGTTGGCGGAAGGTAATCTTCCCGAGGGGTATGGATTCTTAAAACTGATCAGCGAGCGGCTGAAAAATAATCCCGGACTCATGGAGAAAATAGACGGTCTTTATTTCGGTGATAAGGAGATGGAGCGACTGTCCACCTGCGTTGCCAGCCGCCCGGTTGTAGTTGACCGGTATAATTTAAAGCCAGGAGAGAAGAATAGAGATATAGAGGCGGTGACCAGACAGGAATTATTGGAGGCGATGGATGATGGATGTGTATAGATTCTTTAATTCAAGGGACATGGCTGAGTATTTAAAGGGATTGGATTACTGGTTTACCCTGCCGGCGGCGGCTTTTATAGTATATGAGAGCCGGAACGCCACCCTGGAGGAGAAGTTCTCTGCCTGGAGAGAGCTGATTGATATTATGCCGGACTGCTCCATGGAGGGACGCCTGAACATGAAACCCATTGAGAGTTTCCATAAATTTCTGGCAGATTACATGGCTCTGCAGGAACGGCTGGTAAAAATGTTTTCGGAGACGGACGGAGCCATCTACACATATGAGACTTATGAAAAAGGTTTTTTTACCGGAGACGATGACAATGGGTACAGTTTTGCTGAATTGGGTGAGTATTTTACTGATCCGGAGAAATGCCGGGAATATTATGAGATGCATGAAAAGGACGCCAGGAAGAAATTGCGGCATCGTGTCCGCTATATAAAGCAGTACCTGATGGATCAGCCGGAGAAAAACGGAGCACCCAGGATCATCATTGAAGAGGATGTCTCGGGAAATATCCTTTCTGCTAGCGAGTCGGAGATGCTAAGTGGGTATGATTTCGATATTGAGTATGCTTTTGAAGGTATGTGGTTTGATTTTCCCACGCCATTTCACAGAGGGGATATCCTTGTCAACAGCAGCCGGAGGAATGCCGGATTCCTAGGCGGTGTGTTTGTGCTTAACAGTATTTCCAGTTGGGATGCGGATACCCTGTTAAGGGAAGGATTCCCGGAGCATTCTTCACTGGTGAAGGATGTTGAAAAGATACTGGATCTCATAAAGAAGTCAGGAGATACGACAGATATGAGCTATAGCGCATACTTTTTAGATGAGGATGATGGCCTGCCCAGACTGTATTCCGAGAATGGATTTTCCTATCTGGACATGGAATGTTACAGGGAACCGTTGCAGGGGGTTTACCGCATGCTGAAGGCTGTCAGTAGTCTGTTAAAAGGAGAAATTAGCGAGGAGCTTTTCGCCAATGCATACCATCTGATACTTATTGAGGAGATGAGCTCCAGGATGAGAAAACGCCTGGAAAGAGGATTTACAAAGGAAGGACTGGAGGCAGCCGGGTTGCACGGATGATGTGGACAGATAGATTGCAGACAATAGATGCAGATGTTATACTGATAGACGCTGGGAGGGAAATGATATGTATACGAAACAGCCGAAGAAGATGCTGATACTTAACATACTGGATATATTCCGCCGGTACACTGATGAAGATCATCGGCTCAGCCAGAAAGAGATAGCGGATATTCTGAAGAAAGAATATGGGATGACTGCAGACCGCAAGGCCATTCGTCGGAATATCCTCAACCTGATGGATTGCGGCTATGATATAGAGTACAGCGAGACCATCCGCATGGTTCCCGTGAAAGATAAAGAGACCGGGAAGCAGGTGATGGATCCCAATACCGGGAAGCCCCAGATGGAGGAGAGCTATATCTGGTCGGATTTTTATTTGGAGCGACAGTTTACGGATGGAGAACTGAGGCTGCTCATAGATGGTCTGTTGTTCTCCAAGCATGTCCCCTATAACCAGTGCAAGGAGCTGGTGGAGAAGCTAGAAGGATTGTCAAACATCTATTTCAGATCCCATGTGCAGCACATTTCCAGGATGCCGGAGGACAGGGACACCAATATGCAACTGTTTCTGAACATAGAGCTGCTGGATGAGGCTATCAGCAAGAACCGGAAGGTATCTTTTAAGTATGCTGAGTATGGCACAGATAAGCAGATCCACATTAAAAAGCGCCCCGACGGCAGTGATCGGGTCTATATCATCAGTCCCTATCAGATGGCTGCGAAAGAAGGCAAGTATTACCTCATATGCAATTATGACAAGTATGATGACATATCGAATTATCGCCTGGACAGGATACGTGACCTGAAGATACTGGACGAGCCGGTAAAGCCATTCGAGGAGCTTAAGTGGTCAAACGGACAGCAGCTGGACCTGGCGGAATATATGAAAGAGCATGTGTATATGTACTCCAGTGATAACGCCAGAGTGAAATTCAGGATACCGAAGGCAATGATCAGCGATGTCATAGACATGTTCGGCCGGGATGTGAGGTTCTTTGATGAGGGTGACACCGGCGTTAGCGTGGCGGTAAAGACTAATGAACTGGCCATGGTGCAGTTCGCTAAGAGCTTTGCACCGGATGTGATAGTATTGGAACCACAGGAGCTGGCGGACAGAGTAAGAGACGACATGGTGGAAGCCGTTCGAAAATATAATGCAAATTGATTTGAAAATGCAAAGG
>JAJPYU010000054.1 GCA_021204765.1 Clostridiales bacterium | reverse complement strand
GTCACCTTATAGCCGCGGGCCTTGAGCAGCCGCCCCAGGGACGCCGCCGTAATACCTTTTCCCAGTCCTGATACGACTCCGCCGATCACAAATACATATTTTACTGACATAAAAACCTCCGCATGTTATACTCGTGCCTCCCTATAAACAAAAATCTCAGGACATTATACATTAACATACGTTAAAAATCCACTTTTTAATTATTAAAACACCATAAAATCACACAGCAAGCATCATTATCAAAGGCACACTGGCAATGGAAAACAGCGTGGTCATGAAGACCGCCCTTCCCGCTGCGGCCGTGTTGGTGCCGTACTGCTCCGTTATCATGGACTGGGTGGAGGCCGCCGGCAGCGCCGCATTCATGATAAGTATGCTGTTTATCATGGGATCCAGGTGTATCGGCAGGATCCGCAGGATCAGCACGGTGACAAGGGGTATGACGGCCAGCCTGACAGCCGCCAGGCCAAACATTGTCCTGTCCGTGAAGACCTCCCTGAATGCCAGGCGGGACAGGGACAGGCCCACCACTATCATGGAAAGGCCGCTGGTGATATTTGCGATGTATGTCAGAAGCTGATCCACAAAAGAGGGCACCGGGATATTGATGAGCAGGAAGATAAAACCGATGACCACGGCGATATTTATATTGTTAAACAGCATCTGTCGCAGGCTGATCTTCTGCTTTACATTGTAGTGGATAGTCAGGACTTTCACTCCCAGGGAAAACAATATGACATTTAAGACCACATTGGCCAGAGCCATGACGAACATGCCCTCGCTGCCAAAGACTGACAGTGCCAGGGGCAGTCCCATGAAGCCGTTATTCGCCAGCATTCCGGTGAAAAGCCAGACGCCCTGATCCTCCTTTTTCACCCGGAACAGCTTTATCGCCAGGAAGGTGATAAGCAGGGAAAGCGCATAGAGTATGATCATAGCCGGGAAGATCTGCCAGCAGGATTTGAGACCGGTGCCGCCCTGCTGGTCCACTATGGAGCAGAATACCGTCACCGGCAGGGTCACTTTCAGGACCAGATTGGAGAAATCCGGAATACTGTCCTTATGTATCACTTCTTTCTTCCCCAGGAAATATCCCAGGAAGATCAGCACAAACAGTATGAAAACGCTGACTGCTATCACTTTCATAATTAACTCCTTATCCGGACGGCAGTTGCCGTCTCTCAGGCATCCCTTTCCCCGAAGCTGTTCAGAAAAGCCCTCACATCCCCACTCTCCATGCATCCGCTCATGACGCAGGCGCCCTTTGCGCCGGCTGCCCTGACCTCGGCAATGTTTCCCGGGGAAATACCTCCGATGGCATAGACCGGAATATCCACGGCTTTGCAGACCTGTTTCAGGAAATCCAGCCCCTTGCCGGGAGTGCCCTTTTTGCAATCCGTGTCAAAGACGTGCCCCGCTGTGACGTAGCTGCACCCCAGCTGCTTTGCCTCCACGGCGTCCTCTATGGAATGGCAGGAGGCACCCAGGATAGTGAATCCCCTGCGATAATGCTCCGGAATCTTCCTGAGCACCGGCAACGTCACATGCAGGGCCGGTGCTTCCAGCTCACAGGCCGCCCTCACATGGCTGTGAAGTACGCAGAGTATGCCATTTTTCCTGCACATGTCCATGACCAGCCGGGCCAGTGCCTCATATTCCGTGTCGGAGAGATCCTTCTCCCGGAGGATGATCCCCGCCGGGCGGCAGCCCGCCATCTCCTCCATATGCGCCAGGAAATCTCCACAGCAGAGCTTTCTGTTTGTAACGCAAAATATATCAGACATAGAGATAATCGTTTAAGACAGGCTGCAGACCCTCATCGGACATATCATCGTACATTTTCCCGAGGCTTCGTCCATCGCTGATCTCAAACTGCTCGTCGCCCTGTCCATCATCTGACTCCTTTCCGGAATATTTGCTCTCGTGATCCCCGACTCCCGTGGAGACACCGGCGGAAATCTTCGTCGCACAGATCTTCACAATGCCGTTGCGGAAATTGGCATTCTCCCTTGATGAGACCGTGATGCCCACAAAGGGCATGAAAATACGGTAAGCACAGAGCACCTGGCACAACTGCTTTTCACCAACATCCAGAGGATTTATCTTCTCATTATTTATTATGGGTCTCAGCCTCGGGCATGACAGGGACATCTCAGCATGGGGATATTTTCTCTGTAGATAATACACGTGAAGGGCACTGGCCAGAGCGTCCCGCCTGAAATCCGCCAGACCCAGAAGAGCGGAAAATCCCACGCCTCTCATACCACCCATGAGTGCCCTCTCCTGAGCCTCAAAACGGTAAGGCCAGACTCTCTTGTGCCCCATGAGATGCAGGGTCTCGTACTTGTCCGGATCATAGGTCTCCTGGAATACTGTAACGTAATCGGCACCGCACTCGTGAAGATAACGGTACTCGTCAGTATTTACAGGGTAGACCTCCAATCCAACCATGCGAAAATATTTCCGCGCCAGCCTGCAGGCCTCTCCTATGTATTCCACACTGCTCATGCCGCGGCTCTCACCGGTGAGGATCAGTATCTCCTCCATGCCGCTGTCAGCTATGACCTTCATCTCGTGCTCAATCTGCTCACTGTCCAGCTTCATACGTGAAATCTGGTTATAACAGTTAAATCCGCAGTAAATACAGTAGTTCTCGCAGTAATTAGCTATATACAGGGGAGTGAAAATATAGACTGTGTTGCCGAAATGCCTGCCGGTCTCCGTCCTGGCTCTCTGGGCCATTTCCTCCAGGAAAGGCTCCGCCGCCGGGGAGAGCAAAGCCTTGAAATCCTCCAGTGAACAGGTCTCATGATCCAGAGCCGCCCTGACGTCCCGGGCGGTATAGGAGTCATAGTCATAAGTCTTCATCTGGGACATGACCTTCTCCATGACATCAGATCGTATCTGCTCCATCCCGGGCATGTATGCCATATGGTCAGTACGGGATGAGGGGTCGGTCTCCAGGCGGTGCTTCTTTTCCAATGCCGCCTGGGAGAGCCTTTCAGAATCAACAAAAAATGAGTTTTCCAAAATCATACACCTTCTTACTGTATATTAAATAAAAATGAGTAAATCCCAAACGCTTTTAATCATGGAGAAATCCTGTCAGCGGGTCTGACGCGGCGGCGCCACGGGTCAGCACCCGCCCCAGCCCTGCCAGATAGGCAGCGTGTCCGGCCTCAATAGCTTTCTTAAAGGCTTTGGCCATGGCGGGGATATCCCCGGCTGTGGCCAGTGCCGTGTTCGCCATTATGGCCGCCGCACCCATCTCCATGGCCGCACAGGCTTCAGAGGGCTTACCTATGCCGGCGTCCACGATAATGGGCAGATCGATCTCATCTATGAGAATCTGTATGAACTCCTTCGCCGCAAGACCCTTATTGGAGCCTATGGGAGCCGCCAGGGGCATCACCGCAGCAGCACCGGCATCCACCAGCGCTCTGGCTGCATAGAGATCAGGATACATATAGGGAAGAACGACAAACCCCTCCTTTGCCAGTATCTCAGTTGCCTTGACAGTCTCGGTATTATCCGGCAGAAGATATTTGGAATCCCGCATTATCTCGATCTTCACGAAATCGCCGCAGCCCAGCTCCCTGGCCAGACGGGCTATGCGCACCGCCTCGTCCGCAGTCCTGGCCCCGGAAGTGTTGGGAAGGAGAGTCACTCCCTCCGGAATATAGTCAAGGATATTCTCCTGATCCGATGTGTTCGCCCGGCGCACCGCCAGGGTAATAATCTGGGCACCGGCATAT
>JAJPYU010000216.1 GCA_021204765.1 Clostridiales bacterium | reverse complement strand
AGAGCAACCGGCTCATAACCGGTCGGTCCGGGGTTCGAGTCCCTGAAGGTCCACTTGCCGTAGGGCGTGCCGCAGTGGCGGAATTGGCAGACGCGCGGGACTTAAAATCCCGTGGTGGCGACATCGTACCGGTTCGATCCCGGTCTGCGGCAGAAAATCCCTGTTGATCTTTCAACAGGGATTTCCTTTTTTCAAACAATTTGTAATTTTTTATCGTTTCCGGACAGAGGCACCGGCCGGACGGCATATACCGCCCTGGCCGCTAACAGATTCCCTCATCCTCCAGCTCTTTTCGTACCCTGTCAGTGATTTCTTTGATCTTCGCCTCGGTGCGGGCGCGGATCTCCAGCTCCTTTTTGTAATCCTGATTATATTTATGCTCATCCACGCGGCTGATCAGGAACACATTCACAGCTGCCACACAGGCAAACACAATGTAGGCATACCGCAGACTTCCTGTCAGGTTCAGCACTATGCCGTTGACTGCGAAGCAGAGGGAGGTGAACAGTCCCTGTATGGGGAACAGTACGCTGTTGACCTTTGAGAAGCCCTGCCTGCCGAAGACGGATGTGGGCAGCGAGGTGGTGAAATTCGCAGAGCCTCCGATGGCCATACCTATCATGAAAATGGAAATGTATGTCCCGAAAGAGGTCTCACTTACATTGCACAGCAGTGCCGCGATATACCAGAATCCGAAGAAGATCATGGTCCGTTTCGTCCCGAATTTGTCATCAAACATACCGATGATAAAGGAGCCGAACACGCCGACGCAGGCCAGCACGGTCATTATGGATACGGCCTGGGTCTGGGTGAATCCCAGCTGCTGGTTCCTGACTACCAGCTGGCTCATGACACCCACGGAGCAGATCTGGAAAAATCCGGTGGTGATAGCCACCAGCCAGAGCGTCTTGTTGGTGAGCAGCTTCTTGGTAGTCCATCCGCCGTCCATATCCTCCTCAGCGGTGGCATTGACATAATCCGCCTTATAGACATCTTCGGTGACATTATCCGGATACATCCCCCTCTCCTGGGGAGTATTGCGGATAAAGAGGATACCCAGAACGGCCAGCACTATGACAGCAACTGCCGGGAAAAACACAGCCAGGTTGACGCCCAGGTGATTTACAAGAGCGGTGATCATAGGTACATAAAACGCTGACGCCAGATTGTGTCCCATGGTAGTATATCCCATAACGATTCCCTTCTTCTTGGGAAACCACTGAGCCACCAGGGCGCCTCCGGCAATATATCCGGCTGACATGATGCCCCCGGCCACAAAGCACATCGCTATGGTATATACCACCAGGTTCGGGGCGTTACCTATGATGATATAGCAGACAGCCGCCACTATCATACAGATGGCGGAAGTCCTTCTGGCTCCCCATTTCCTGTTGAGCTGTCCCACCAGGATAAAGAGCAGCACTCCGATGACGCCTGCCACTGAATTACAGGTCAATACCGTACCGGATTGCACTCCCAGCCTCTCGGCCACAGCCGGGGCGGTGATATTTGATCCGTCATTTACGAAGCCCACATAGAACCAGAACATGGCCATACAGTAAAATATGATTCCCCATCCGGCTTTGCCGAAATTCACCACGGAATGTTCCGCTTTGCTGTTCTGATTCAGGTCGATTACAATTTTGTCTTTCATAGCACCCTCCTTTTATTTTGTATAGTGAAACCGGTCATAGCGCTGACCGGACATTCCCAGCAGAGGCATCACCCGAAACGAAAAAACTGACGGCACGGGCATCCGCTTAAAAGCATAAACCCTCCGTCAGCATGATTTCAAGTATTTTTCTTTTCGTTTTTCTGCCTTTCTGGACTTTTTGTTACGTTTCACACGGCTTTTTGGGATCAATCTGTACGCTGCCGGACTGTTTCCTCCCCCAGCTCCCTGGCGGTGCAGACTATCCCCGGCTCATCCGCTGTATCTTTCGAACCGGCGGGAAAATACACCGAAAAGTGAGAATTTTAGTATCACAGTATCTGCGTCACCAGTGATGCTCCGATAACAGTAAGGATCCCTGACACGACTATGGACAGGCTGCTCATGGCCCCCTCATTGTAAGTGTCATAATCTATATGAAAACAGCAGAGAAAGAGTATCACCAGCACGATGGCGATCAGCAGCGGATTAAATATGGCCAGCTTGAACTTCTTTTTTAACAGGCATCCGATGCCGTAGGCCGCCAGGCTTAAGACCACGCCGAAAAACACGGAATTCGTGAAAAAATCATTCATGACTCTTCTCCTCCCTTCCCCATTTCTCTTTAATGCGTATCACGGCCTGGGTTACCAGTCCGGACACTGCCATGACCGCAACTGTTGAAACTGCCACTATGACAAGATAGGACAGCCAGGAGGATCTGATAATATCCCAGCTGTCTATTAGCCCTGCTGCCGCCGGGATAAACATGACCGGCATGATCTCCACAAGAAAAAGCCCGGTGTCCTCCACCGCACTCGCAGGCACGATGTGAAACTCCAGGCAGCAAAAAAGCAGGATTATACCGTATATCCCTGCCGGTACCGGCAGGGGGAGGATATAGTTTAATACCTCCCCCGCCAGGGAAAAACCCAGGATTATCACAAACTGTTTTACATATTTCATATTCATCGTCTCCTCATGGGAATCGATATTACAGTATACCCTGATCATCCCGCCGTCAATTTCACCTTCAATTCGGTAAAACACGTAGTCTTTGCCTGCAATCAGGCATCTGTAGTCACATTCTATGCCAAACCGGGAAGTGACATCAGGCCTGAATCAGGAAAGGATTCCAACCGTCGGATAGATGACATCAGTTTTTTATTGCCTTATTGGAAACAGATCCACCAAACTGCATGGTGATACCCTGCCGAATGATTTGCAGGTCAGACAGTGCCAACGTCGAAATATCTATCTTTTTCATAATCCAAGTGCTTTTTCCGCATCATCCAGCTCACGCATATTTACAATGGCATAGTCACCCCGCCCGTTTTTTGTCAGGTATACAGGGTTCCCATATGACACCCCGTTCAGTACGGTATTATAATTTCTTAAATCAGATACTGGCTTTATATTAGGCATATCTTTCTGCTGATATTATATGGCACGCAGGGAAATGGAACAAGAACTTTCTTAAGATTTTCAGATAAATTTTATGCATGGCCTATGTTTTGTAAAGGTGAAATAACTATTCAATACCTCGCAAAAAGTGACACCGCCAGTGTCACTTTTCATTTAAAGCATGTTTGATTCGGATATGTAACGGCTTTCCTGTAAGCCTGTTTGGCGTGCCACCGGGATTTAAAACAGCGGAAATCAGAATATTGGTATCAATCAGTACTCTCTATCCATTGCAAAGCAGATCGTGGAACTGCATCAGGGTACCATACAGTTGGAAAGCTCTGATGACTGCAAAACAGTTTTTAAAGTCTCCCTGCCCTGGGATAAAACTGAGAATTAAGTTTCCAAGCTGCGGAATAAGATTTATAATACCTGTAACACACATGTATTCACCGGCAGATTTACCCTGAATTATTCATGATAATTCAGGGTAAATATCAAAAAAGGTTGCAATTTTATTTAAAACAGTGCTAAAATGAACAGCGTGGACGCGACCTGTTCTATGAATGTGCAAGCCATTATGGCTTGCATTTTTTATGTTAACCAGGCATTCGCTGCCGACATGAATCAGATGACAATGAATCAAACATTCTATATCAATGGTAAAGGAGGACGCACCATGGATAACATAAATAAAATGGCTGTTATGCCTATGCCGAAACTGGTAGT
>JAJPYU010000184.1 GCA_021204765.1 Clostridiales bacterium | reverse complement strand
TTCTCCAGCTTATCCGCATCCCTGGAATACTTGATAAACGCCAACACTTCCTTCAAACGTAAGCGTCAAATAAAAAGCGTCTATCATAGGCGCACAGTAAATGGTATTATAGACGAGAGATTTTTTCCATGTGGAATTACCCAGGGATCCGAGGACCCCTGGTTTTCTTTTTTGGGGATATCAGGCACTCTTTTTCGCTTCTCCAGCAGCATCGGAGAGGCTTTTGGTTTTTCGCGGGGTCTTTGGTCGCTCCGGATATTCATTCAGGCCCAATTCCGGAGGTCCCTTGGATGTCCGCTGTTTTTCATATTCCCGATAGTTTTCGGACCACGGCATCATCGTCTCCAGAAAACTGTTATCCAGGTATCCGGCGTCGCGGGGCATCGTCTCCAGGACATAACGAAGATACCAGTATGCGTTTGCGCCATTGGCCCGGGCCGTTTCTACCATAGAATACATGACGGCTGTTGCCTTCGCACCGCCGATAGAGTCACAGAACAGCGAGTTTTTTCGCAATAATGATATCGGGCGTATATTTCTCTCGGCAAATCCGTTGTCGCACGGGATATGCCCGTCGGACAGGAATCGGCAGAGATATTCTTTCTGGTTTTTCGAGTAATTGACGGCATCTTTCAGGCGTTCGCTCATCAGCGGATCTCCCGTATCGAGGCTCTCTATATATTGGAAGTAATCTTCCACCAGGGGACGGACCTCTTCCTCGCGCCGGGTTCTCCGCTCCTCGGCGGGGAGCGTTTTCAGCGGTTCATCGGCGTCATATATCTTCCCGATAAGGACCAGTGCTTTTGTCTCCGGCAGCGCGGCGATGGCATCTTCATCCATTGCGGATCTATCGATCAGGGAGAGAGATGTTACATACCTGCGCCGCATATGCATCATGCATCCGCAGATCAGGACGGCATCCTCTTTCTCTTTTGCGAACACCTGGTAGGAGCAGTATGCGTCACAGCTGATGTATCCCCTGAAATCCTCGTAAAACTTTCGGAGATGTTCCGTCTCGCGGGTCAGCTCGAAGCAGAACATAATGATGGGGGCGGCACCGGACAGTTCGCTGGTGGAATGCAGCCACAGATAACTTTTTGTCCCGGCGCCGCGCCCGTCCTTATTGACCGACAGCGTAGTCTCATCGCACTGATGATAGGGTACTTCCATGAGTTTTTCATAGAGATACTCGTAGATTGGACCAAAATAAACGGAAGAGAACCGGAGGATCCAGCTGCACATGGTCTGCCGCGACAGACTGACCCCGAGATCCGAAAACAGCATCTCCTGGCGGTAGAGGGGAAGGGACAGCACGTACTTCTGGTACATGATCCGGGCAGCGATGGACGGGGACGCAAAGCTCCTCTGCAGGAGGGGCGCCTCGTAAGGCACCGTGACCATGGTATGCTCCAGTCCGACGGAGATGACCGGCGTATAGGTGTTGCGGACATACGCGGACTGCGGGATCTCTTCCAGAACGGAGTGGACATGCCAGAACGCGATCCGCCAGTTTCCCTCTCCATACTGCTCATCCAGGGCTTCGATGTCCAGAAGGAAGACATCTTTCTGAGACAGTCCTGAAAAATCCTCTTCCCGTTTCCCCTGTTTTTTTCGACTTTTTCGCTTCTTTCCGCCCTCCGCGGACCGGCGGCCCGTGCCGGCGCGCTTCTTCCCGGCGGCATCACTGAAATCAATGATGGCAGCCGGCTCCTTCTCTGCCTCGTCTGTTTCCTCGCTGCTTAAAGGAGCATCCACGATGTCGGAGAGCTTTTCCGTCCCCCGCCCGAAGATCTCATTCGTCCGGAGCTGACGGATCTCGGAGACATGGGCGAGGGCAGCTTTCAGCCGCGCATTTTCTTCCCGGAGCGCTGCCGCCTCGGCCTTCAGCGTCTGGTAATCCTTCGCCATGGCGGTGATCGCCCTGCTGTTCTCGTTCCGCCAGCATTCCTGCTCGGCAGACCGTCTGCGGAGGCCCAGGATCACCATAAGGAGCTGCTCCCGGGACATATTCAGTTCATCATGGACCAGCCTTTCCTCTTCTGGTGTCATGGGTGCCTTACTCCTTTACTGCTCCGTAATACTGTAGCGTTCCAGAATGCCGCCGAGTTCCCTTAAGAGGGAATCCTTTTCCTCCCGCAGCTTCTGGTTCTCCTCCGTCAGCCTCGTGATCTGGGAATCCTTCTGCGCCAGCAGCGCAGCCTGGTCCGCCGCGGTCTCAGCAGCCTGGGAGGGATCCGTCTCAGCAGTTTTTTTGCGTTTCCTTCCCCGCCCGTCTGTCGGCACGATCTCCCCGGTGGCCTCATCGATCTTGCCGATCAGTTTCCTCCTGGCCCGGGGCTGCTGTTTTTCCTTGTCCCAGTAGGATTCTGACTCATAGACATAGGTAATGCCGGTGCGTTTATCTTTGCATCTTACAAGTGACATCTCACTCACCTCCTCATAGGCACAATTATATCACATGCCTATTGAGATGTCAAGAGAAAATAGGTATGTATTTAAATAAATACATGCCTATTCAGACAAACGAAAAGGCGCGGAAAATCCCACGCCTTCCACGATAACAGCCAGCATTTCTGTGCCTGATCTTTTTCTGCGAAGCAGCCTGCCTAGTTACGATGGGGCTGTTCATGTCTCTGATTTTTTATGGAACTCTCAATGCTAAAACCGTCCATGAGCCGGTCGTATTCTTCCCAGGTCAGGTTCCGCGCCTCCTCCGGGGTGCCCGGCCAGCAGTAATGGCCGCAGCTCAGCCGCTTTGTGACCATGACGAATCCGTCTCCTTCGTAGAGCAGGCCTTTGATCCGGTCTTTTTTTCTTCCGCAGAAGAGAAAGAGCGTTCCCTTTTCCAGCGGATCCAGGCCATACTGCAGCCTTACGATGGAGACCAGGCCCATAGTACCGCGTCGCATGTCAGTGCGCCCGGTCAGGATGAAGCAACGTTTGATCTCAATTCCCCGCTTAAGCATGATGCACGGCTTCCAGCAGCTTCCGCAGGAACGGCGTATCTGCATTTGAGAAGAGATCGATCCTTACCGGACCCGCCTGGATCGCGGCCATGGGAACACCGGGCTTATCCGTAGGAACTGAAGGTGATGTAATTGCCGGTTCGATATGCTCCTCAGGTCTGATCTCGACCAGTGAATTAACCTGTGCTCCCTGACCTACGGTAAAACCATTCGTATCAAAATCCGGGTCACATTCATGGATCACATGGACCCAGTGGTAATACATATTTTCTGTATATCCGTTTGCCTCACAGAATTTCCTGACTGACAGACCACTCTTCAGACGTTCCTGAACCAGGAGCTCCCATTTTTGAACTTTTTGATTTCGCGTTTCTTCCATAACGAAGTTCCTCCTTTGATTAAACTGATAAGATGAAGATCAGGCCGATCTTCAAAATTTATTTAATCAAAGGATACTATTTTAGAGATGTGGTTCCAAGACGCTTTTTATTTGACGCTTACGTTACGATTTCATCAAGGCACTTTCTTCCAACTCCTTTCACCTGTTCCAGATCCGACTCCTTTTTTCTTAATAAATCACCTACAGTGCAAACATTAGCTATATAAAGTCTGCCAAAAGTCCTGGCAGAAAAATCGTCTGCTTCGATTCTGACTGCGTCATATGATTCCGGTACCATATCGAAAAGCTCTGCATATGTCTTTTTTTTATTTTTTCCGGCAATTATATTGGCAACAATAGTTCCTCCATTAGAAATTTTCGATGATCTCCCACACTCTTTTTCTTTGATATCATCATTTTTCTCGGCACTATATTCATT
>JAJPYU010000061.1 GCA_021204765.1 Clostridiales bacterium | reverse complement strand
TTTTCAGTATGTGCAGGATGAGATTGCAAGGCGAAAGGAGCTGGGGCCGCTGGCCAATAAGAGCCTCAACATCTCCTGTTTCACGAGAAAGATAAAATGCCCGTATTGCGGCCAGAGTTATATACATTGCAAACGGAAACCTAAGAACGAACACTGCCGGATGATAGAAACCTGGACATGTGGTTCAAAAAAGAAAAAGGGTGGGAACTGTCCTGTCGGTGGCAGCATCAACCAGGACAACATGAAGAAGGCGCTGGCCGAGGTCTTAAGGACACCGGAGTTTGACGAGGAAGTTTTTACGAGGGAAGTGGAGCGCATAGACATTCCTGCGCAGTATACCCTGGAGATCCACTTCTATGACGGCAGAGTCATTACAAAGGACTGCCCGAACACCGGACACCGGGACTGCTGGACCGAGGAATACAGAGCCAGGACATCTGAAAAGCGCAGGGACCAGGGCACAAATCCCAAAGGCGGCACGGCGTTGACCGGAAAGATAAAGTGCGTGGACTGCGGATGCAATTTCAGGCGCTCCACGCAACAGAACGTCCAGGCTGGCGGATACGCACACTACTGGAGGTGCGCCGAGCACGGCAGGGGATGCATGACGACAGGGATGCGAGAAGACTTGTTAAAACCTTTGCTTGCAGAGGCCATAGGTGAGCCCGAGTATAGCGAGGAGGAATTTTCTGAGAGGCTTGACCACATAGATGTATACGAAGGAGGGCGGATGGAGATATTCCTCAATGACGGCAGCGTGGCCACGGCACAGTACACGATGTCAAGATGGGACCGCTTATGGACCATGGAAGAGCAGAAAAAAATGCGGGAAGACATGGTGGCACTCTGGACTCCGGAAAGGCGGGCCAGACAGAGTGAGGTCATGAAACAGGTGAGAAAGGAGCGTAGCGGCAAATGACGCAGAGAAAAGTAACGACAATCCCGGCCACCATCCAGAAATATACCGCGGCTCCAATCGCTGGCGGCGAAAAGCGGAAGGTGGCGGGTTACGCAAGGGTTTCGACCGACCATGAGGACCAGGCAACCAGCTACGAGGCACAGGTGGATTATTACACCAGGTACATCAAAGAGCATGATAACTGGGAGTTTGCCGGGATATACACTGATGAGGGTATCAGCGCGACGAACACCAAGCGGCGCGAGGGATTCAAGAATATGGTGGCGGATGCCCTGGCCGGGAAGATAGACCTTATCGTCACCAAGAGCGTCAGCCGTTTCGCCAGGAATACGGTGGACAGCCTCTCGACCATCAGGAAACTTAAAGACAACGGCACGGAGGTCTATTTCGAGAAGGAAAACATCTGGACCATGGATGCCAAGGGCGAGCTTCTCATCACCATCATGTCGAGCCTTGCCCAGGAGGAGAGCCGCAGCATTTCGGAGAACGTGACATGGGGACAGAGAAAGAGATTCGCTGACGGCAAGGCCAGCGTGGCTTACGGACGGTTCCTCGGTTACGACCGCGGGCCGAATGGGGGCTTCGTGGTAAACGAGGAACAGGCTAAGACCGTCAGGCTCATCTACGCACTGTTCCTTGAGGGATTGACCTGCCACTCCATAGCGGAGGAGCTTACGAATAGGAAACTGCCGACACCGGGAGGGCAGGAGACCTGGAACCAGTCCACGGTTAAAAGCATCCTCACCAACGAGAAATACAAGGGCGATGCACTGCTGCAGAAATCCTTCATGGTGGACTTCCTCCAGAAGAAGATGAAGAAGAACGAGGGAGAGGTTCCCCAGTACTATGTGGAGGGTGACCACGAGGCCATCATCGAGCCGGAGGTTTTTGACTTCGTCCAGACGGAGATGGAGCGGCGCTACACCGGCAGGGGAAGGTACAGCGGGGTGAGCATCTTCTCATCTAAGATAAAGTGCGGTGAGTGCGGAGGATGGTACGGCGCAAAGGTCTGGCACTCAAATGACAAATACCGCAGGGTGATCTACCAGTGCAACAGAAAGTACAAGGGCGAGAAAAAGTGCGGCACACCTCATATCACAGAGGACGAGGCCAAGGCCGTGTTCGTCCGGGCAGTCAATAAGCTGTTGGCCGGGAAGGACGAGCTCATCTCAAATGTCCGGCTGATGATCATGGTGCTTTCCGGAAACGATGAACTGGAGAAAAAGCGGGCCGAGCTGCAGGAAGAACTGGAGGTCATTGTTGAGCTCACCAACAGGTGCGTGGCCGAGAATGCCAGGGTGGCCTTAGACCAGGACGAATACACCAAGAGGTACAATGGCCTGGTGGAGCGGTACGAAACAACCAAGGCGGAGTACGATGCGGTGGAGAAAGCCATAGCAGACAGGGCGGCCAGAAAAAAGGAACTGGAGCGGTTTGCAAGGATCATCGACAGGCAGCAGCCTCTGGAGGAATTTGACGAAAACATCTGGGCCAGTCTGGTGGACTTCATCACGGTCTACAGCGCGGATGACATCCGTGTGACCTTTCGGGATGGGACGGAGATAAAAGCGTAATATAATAATATGAAAGAACTGCGGCATTCAACTATATGATTGGATGCCTTTTTCTTATTTAAAATATTCCCTTGTTTTATTTAGTGGTCTCTGCTATCATAGCAGACATAAAAAGAAAGGAAAGCAATACTCATGGCCTTAATCAAATGCCCAGAATGCGGAAAAGAGATATCAAGCTTTGCGTCTGCGTGTATTCACTGTGGATTCCCGCTTGATATGATGGATGAAAACGGGGGAATTAAGGAACAGCACCCAAAAGAAGATTCTGTATCTACTCCCAAAGTAGAGCCTGAACCAAAAGAAGGCAAATACGCCTTAGTATTGCGCGGATATACAAAGCTGACGGGACCCGGAGCAAGCTTAGTCTCGATGTATGCGGACGTCAAAAGTAAAGTTGCTTTCAAAATGCTAGAGGACTCTAAAGCCTCAACGGAAGGGGTCATACTTTGCACTGATACGGATAGGGGTAGACTCGAATGGATGAGAGCCCATCTCGCAGAACAGTGTATCTCCTCAAAAGTCATTTATGCCCCAGACACAGAAGATAAACCTTGCAGTGACAAGATTCGCAAAGACATACCAGAAGGTTTTTACACGGTGTTACCTGATGAAAATGCCATCCGTTGCCCTAGATGCGGATATGCCGCCATCACGACTGGGACACGGGGATATAATGTTGCTACTGGGTTTGTAGGCAGTGGGAAGACTGTCAATCGCTGTGGCAACTGTGGGTACACATGGAAACCGGGGAAATAAACAAAGGCATCTGGCCAATGAGAAAAGCCAGATGCCTTTTGTGATTTTGATATGGAGAAAATTCATCTCACCTCATAGCCGGCACCTTTGACAAATTCCAGTAATTTCTCTCGATTCCATAAAACAATACCGTTTGATTTCGCCAGTTCTACGGCAGAGCGGGTAAAGTACCTGTTTGTAAGGACTATACCAACGTGGCACTTATAGAAATCCTTTCCGGCATATGCTTCTTGCACGGCCTTGTTACCGATATCTGAGCTGTAGCATTTGCATTGGATACCGAATTTGATGCCATCTCTTTGCGCTATGACATCAATGCCTTGGTCAGCACTTCCCTGTGTGACTGTCACATCTTCGTATCCATTTTTTGACAATAAATCCGCGCACAGGTATTCAAATTCATGCCCTTCAACATTATCTATAGATATTGTGTTATCAGAAACCTTAATTGAATTAACAGCATCTGGATGAGGAGTAGTAGCATTCTCTGAATCTGAATTATTAAAAATCTCCACAGGATGGTCGCTGCTGTATGCATCCGGAATCTCGCATGTCA
>JAJPYU010000269.1 GCA_021204765.1 Clostridiales bacterium | reverse complement strand
GTCATGCTGCAGCTGGACGATTCATATGAGAGGAATCCCCAGAGGAAATATGATGCCATCCGCCAGTTTATGGGCAGCAGCACCAGCCCGGTATTTTACTATGAGGCGGCTAAGCTTATCGGTGAGCATCCGGAGCTTCTTGATGCACACGCCGATTTCGACAGCAGGCTTCTGGGCTGGATGTCCAGAAAGAATCTGCTGACCCACGACCTGGCTCTGCGCATTGAGGATATGGCTCTGGGCCGCCAGAGATTTAACAGGAATTATCTGAGAGTATTGAGCAAATGCTATAAGAAGTTCGGCGATGAGAGTTTCGTAAAGGCCATCTGCGTATATCTCATCCATACGAACCGTTACGGAGAGACCTATTTCCCCTGGTTTAAGCGGGGAGTTGAGCGTCATCTTAAGATTGCGGGTTTATATGAGGCCTACATTCTCTCCTGGAGCCGTTCCCAGGGAGAGCTGCCGCCCGAGGTGGTCAGATATTTTTCCATGAACAGTACCCTTCCCTCCAGACGCAAGGCTATGCTTTTTGCTTATATAGTAAGGAATAAGAACCGACTGGGAAATGACTGGAATGCCTACATGGGCCTGGTGCAGGATTTTGCTGTATCCGAGCTGTCCAAGGGTCATATGAATGATGACCTGGCCATCATTTACGAGGAGGTTCGCCGCATGATGCCCGCCTCTGACTGGGACAAGATAAAGGGCGACTGCGAGAACTGCTACAAGGTCTACGTGGGCAGTACTGATTTCGCCGCAGTGCGGGTCATGCAGAATGCGCCGAAGACTATTAACAGCCGCGTCCCCATTTCCGGGGAGTGCGCATATATTTATCTCTACAGGAAGCCCTATATCATTTTATTTGAGGGTAAGGACGACCAGGTCTACGGTTCCGGTAAAGACTGCCGGGTCAGCAAGATGCTCTCGGGAAGCTACCTGGACGAAACAAGTGAGAGCAAAAGAGAACGGATAAAGCCGACACCGGGACCGCAGGATTCAATCGATGAGGCCGTGAGGCTTGAGAATATGGCCGGTTCCATCGACGAGATGAGTGAGTTGCTTGTAAATGTCCAGGCTACCGGAGCTCCCGTCACAAAATACGCCCAGCAGCTGATGATACGTATGCTCTTTACCGAGCACCTGGGCGAGCATCATCAGGAGATATTCTCAATACTCAGGCGTGACAGGGATTCGGAGGAGCTGCTATGCGCCTACTCCAGCATACTTTGCCGGAATTATATGATAAATAATGTGGCTTTTAATGAGGAGGTCTACCTCTTCCTCTGGGAGAGGCTTTCACGGAAAAAGGACAGCAATCCCTGGTACATGGCCGCATATCTGCGAATGTACACGGAAAGTGCTGAGAATATCTACTCGGAGATGGCTGAGGCTATACTTAAGGAATATATTTTCGCGGGAGCATATTTCCCTTTCTTTGAAAAGCTGCCCGTTCAGATAAAGCGAAAATATCTGCTTATGGGCATAAATGTGGTCTACTACACCGCTGAGCCGGGAGAGGTCTTTTATGTAAATATCAAGGACGGTCCCAGGGAGACCCTGGCCGAAGTGCTGCCCGGGCTCTACAGCTACGCTTTCCGGCTGCTGCCGGGTGAAATCTTTGAGTACTCCATCCTGGACCGTGATGGACGCATACACCTGCGGGGAGAGATTGAGGAGCCGGCTCAGTCGGAAGGCTATGATGATACCCGATACAGCAGGCTGGGAGAGCTTTTGGAAAACAGGTTGGATGACGCTTCACGTTTTGCTTATGCGGAGACCTGCGACCTGGTGGACACACTCTTTATACCTGTAAAGGAGTAGGATATGGAACCGAATAAAATGCTTTTTATCGGAATCGATCTGAATAATACCCGGGCTATGGTCAGCCTTTTTTATCAGGGAATGTCTGAGCCTGAGACCGTCTCCACTGTGCCGGGGGAGGAGCGTTACTCCATACCCACCGCCGTCTATGTCAGCGGGGAGGGCAATTATTTCTATGGCGATGAGGCGATGAAACGCCAGGAGAACGCAACCGGTACTTTTTTTGACAATATTTACCGGGAGTCACTGGCACAGGATAATGTCATTTACAGAGGAATCCTCGTGAAATTCCTGGAGAGGCTGGTGAAGTTCTCTCAGAGGTATGACGATTATGATCCGGAGCCCTACCTGGTGGTCACCATTCCTGAGATAAATGATGAGTCGGTGCGGCTTATGGATGCCATGCGGGAGGAGCTGGGATTTTCCACGGACCGATTTCTGCTCATGGATTACGGCGAGAGCTTCTTCGCCTATGTCTATCACCAGGATCCGGCAATATACCGCCACGATGTGGCCATGTTCGACTTCGACAATGAGCGCATCCTCTATTTCCTGCTCCACGCAGATGTGCTGGGACAGGTAAAGCGCGTGACTTCGGTGAGGAAGCGCTGGGATTTCCCTGAGTATCTTACCGGCCATACCACGGACACTGACAGGTTCTTCTCCCATGTGGTGAGGGATGCCTTCGATAAGAATATCATTTCGGGAGTCTACCTCCTGGGAGATGGCTTCGACGGGGACTGGATGAAGGATACTTTCCGCATGATAGGTCCCAACAAGCGGGTGTTTAAAGGGAAAAATCTCTACTCCATCGGTGCCTGCTATGCGGCCTGGCGCTATGTCTTCTCCGAGGGCTGGAGCTATTATTATGACTGCGATTACAAGCTGCAGGGCGAGATCTCCATGGAGATGATGAATGATAACAGGCAGCAGTTTGTAAGGCTGACCCAGTTGGGGGAGAACTGGTTTGCTCCGACTCCTGTTTACTACTGCCTCTACGACGGTAATCCTGAGTTTGAGACCAGGACCCGTGTAAGACAGAGGATGAATGCCAGGGTGGATACTTTCACCCTGGAGCTGGTGCCTGAGAGGGCGCCGGGAAGCATCCGCCTGGGACTTCAGGCTGTTCCCGTAAACGGCAGAGAAGTGGTGCTGCGCCTCTGGGATGACGGTTTTGGGGAAATGTATGAGACCTCAGGAAAGGTGTGGGAGTTCCCCATCATTTTATAATGCAATACTGCGGCAGCCGGGATTTGCCCGAAACCGGTGAGGAAATACGATGTTCAGAATGATCGAGAACAAAAAAGCGAATAAGCCCTTTTTCAATGAAGCCATAGCGGTTCACATTTACACCCTGGAGGAGCTGTGCTATTTCATGGAGACCCACGTCTATATGATAGACACCAACTGGATCAATGAGGATCTGTTCGCCTGGATGGATGAGGAGCTCATGGCCCACAAATTAGTGGGAGAGCTGCGCCAGTCCCGCCGCATGAAGGAGGACGTTTTCACTGCTGCGGAGATCATTTTCAGGTCAGCGGGCATCTATTCACCGCAGGATCTGTCGGATCTTGTCTCCCTGCTCAATACAATGCGTGGAAAGACCAAGGTGGAAAGACGCAAGATGAGCGGGGATCTGGCATTGATGGACGGCAGGTACCGCCAGGCGGCCTACACTTACATGGAGCTTTTAAAAGACGAATATGCCAGGCAAATGACCGAGGAACTGAGGGGAAATATCTATCACAATCTGGGCGTGATATATGCCAGGCTGTTCATGTTCCCGGAGGCGGCTCAGCTCTTTATGGAAGCCTATACTTTAAGAAAAGAAATAAAGAGCCGGGATGCATATCTCTACGCAGTGAATTTCCTGGACGACGATTCCGAGTTGGACGAGCAGGCCCTGGATCTGAATTTCAATGTGATGAAGGATATCCTAAACCGCCTGTCCGAGGTCTCCCAGGATAATAAATACTATGTGGAAAGGAAACGGGCAGTGTCGGCGG
>JAJPYU010000208.1 GCA_021204765.1 Clostridiales bacterium | reverse complement strand
AAAAGGCTTTGATGACGACCATGAAAATGCAGTGGAGATAGCGAAGGTAGCTGAGGGCTGCGGGGTGGCGGCAGTGGCGGTTCACGGACGGACCAGGCAGCAGTACTATTCGGGGAAGGCCGACTGTGATATCATCAGGAAAGTGAAGGAGGCAGTATCCATCCCCGTCATAGGAAACGGCGACATCCACACCGCCGGGGATGTGCTGCGCATGAGGGATGAGACGGGCTGCGACGGTTTCATGATAGGCCGGGGTGCTGAGGGAAATCCCTGGATATTTGCGGAGATCCTGCATAAAATGGAGACGGGCAAGAATTTGCCGAGGCCATCTGCGCAGGAAGTTGCGGACACGGTAATGCGGCATGCCAGGATGCTTACAGAGCAAAAAGGCGAGTACATAGGCATTCGGGAGATAAGGAAGCACGCCGCCTGGTACACTGCCGGGTACCCGCACTCAGCCAGCCTTCGGGGGCGTATGACCCAGGCAGAGAATATAGAAGAGCTGGAAGAGCTTTTTGAGGAATTTGTACGGATTCAGGAGGGTATGAGCATCTTAGCTCCGTAGGGAGCGGGAAAGCATGCTTTAGCAGGTGGGAGTGCGAATGAGGATGGAGTGTTACCGTGTGAAAAGTAATATGGGAAATTTCCCGGTGTAAGAGACTTTCCCGCTCTTGACATCGCTGACGCTGTTAGCTATAATATTGAACCTGTTAAGGCCTGAGCGTTTTAGACCTTAACTACTTTTTTACTTTTCTCAGGAGGCAGAGCATATATATGGGCAACAAGAAAACTCTTTTAACCTACAAGGGATTACAGGATTACGAGAACGAGCTCCAGGAGCTCAAGGTAGTCCGCCGCAAGGAAGTGGCACAGAAGATAAAGGAGGCCCGGGAGCAGGGGGATCTCTCCGAGAACGCCGAATATGATGCCGCAAAGGATGAGCAGCGCGATATCGAGGCTCGCATCGAGGAGCTGGAGGCCATCCTTAAAAATGTCGAGGTTGTGGTGGAGGACGAGGTTGACTTGGATGCTATCAGCGTGGGCTGCCAGGTGAAAATCCTGGACTGCGATTACAATGATGAGCTGGAGTATAAGATAGTGGGTTCAACCGAGGCTAACAGCCTTAAGGGAAAGATATCCAACGAGTCACCGGTGGGCAAAGCCCTTATCGGCGCGAAAGTGGGTGACGTAGTGAATGTGGAGACCCAGGCCGGAGTGATAAAGTACAAGGTGCTGGAGATCCAGAGATCTAACGACTGAGATTGATATTGTGGCGGGCTCGCAGACGTGGGCCCGTGATTTTACTTAATATGGCAGGAGAAATGATATGGCTGAGCAAAAGAAGGGAAATGCCAGGGAGCCGGATTTAAACCAGATCAGGAAGAACCGGCGGGAAAAGCTTAAAAATTTACAGGAAGCGGGGAAGAATCCTTTCCTCATTACAAAGTATGATGTATCCCACCACAGTCAGGAGGTAAAGGAGCATTTTGACGAGCTTGAGGGACAGGAAGTTTCAGTGGCCGGGCGCATGATGTCAAAGCGTGTCATGGGCAAGGCCTCCTTTGCCAATGTACAGGATCTTTCCGGGAGTATACAGATCTATGTGGCCAGGGACTGCATCGGTGAGGATCCCTATAAGGATTTCAAAAAATATGATATCGGCGATATCATCGGAGTTAAAGGAGAAGTGTTCCGTACCCAGATGGGGGAGATTTCAGTCCATGCCTCAGAGCTGACTCTCCTTTCCAAGAGCCTGCAGGTCCTCCCTGAAAAATATCATGGCCTGACCAACACGGATCTTAGATACCGCCAGCGCTATGTGGATCTTATCATGAACCAGGACTCAAAAGAGACCTTTATCAAGCGCTCTCAGATCATAAAGGAGATCAGGCATTTCCTGGACGGACGGGGATTTATGGAGGTGGAGACCCCCATGCTGGTGTCAAATGCCGGCGGGGCTGCGGCCAAGCCTTTCGAGACCCATTACAATGCCCTGGATGAGGATGTGAAGCTGCGCATTTCCCTGGAGCTCTACTTAAAGCGCCTTATAGTAGGTGGCCTGGAGCGGGTCTATGAGATAGGCAGAGTCTTCAGAAATGAGGGCGTGGATACCAGGCACAATCCGGAGTTCACCCTGATGGAGCTGTACCAGGCCTACACTGACTACGAGGGAATGATGGAGCTGACAGAGACCATGTTCCGGCATCTGGCCGAGACCGTCTGCGGTAGCACCACCATCGCTTACGCCGGGACCAAGATCGATCTGGGAAAGCCCTTTGGCCGTATGACCATGGTGGAGGCCATAAAGAAGTATTCCGGCGTGGATTTTGATGAGATACATTCCGATGAGGAGGCAAAGGCTGTAGCCGGTGAGCATCACGTGGAGGTAGAGAAGTGGGCCGCCAAGGGGGAGATAGTGGAGGCTTTCTTCGATGAGTATGTGGAGGATAAGCTGATACAGCCCACATTTATCACAGACCATCCCCTGGCCATCTCGCCCCTTACCAAGAAGAAGCCTGACGACCCGGAAAAGGTGGAGCGCTTCGAGCTCTTCATCAACAGCTGGGAGATGTGCAATGCCTACTCGGAGCTCAATGACCCCATAGACCAGCGGGAGCGTTTCGCCGCCCAGGATGCGGCTTTCGCAGCCGGAAATGAGGAGGCCAACCATACGGATGAAGACTTCCTTAATGCCCTGGAGATCGGCATGCCCCCTACAGGCGGGATAGGTTACGGTATCGACAGGCTTGTGATGCTGCTGACCGATTCCCCGGCCATCAGGGACGTGCTGCTTTTCCCGACATTAAAGTCATTGAACTGAAAAGTCCGCTGTTTATAAGGGCTTGCGGGCCATGAAGGGTCGTTTACTACAACAAATCTACAACAAATTCGTAACGAATGGTAAGGTTTTGCAATTTTTAAAATTGAGGTTTTGCCGCCGGATCAGTTATTTTGATTGATTAAGGAGCGCTTTTTGAAAGAGAAATCTTTTGGGAAGCGGCTGTGAATGGTAACCCTATATAATTCAACCCGCAGTTTAATGGCAGATTGCCAAATCCATTCCTTTCGCGGAGACAAATGGGCTGCTGATGGAATACAGGTTTGACCCAGCTGATGAGAGGCCGGGATCCCTTATTGATTACCAAACACTTTTTTATAATATCCCTCCGCCTGATAAAGCGGTGCCACTGTATTGTGTCCAAGTACCCTGTCCTTTGCGACAAGGGTGGTTACAGGAGCGTCCGAGTACTTATAGAACAGAGAATCATGACCAACGCACAGTCCCATAAGGATGTTCAGATCAGTCCCTGCCTTGTTTAATATTTTTGCCTGAAGGATGGGATTGCACATATTCTCGCCGACGGCATTGCAGCGTTCGGGGATACCGATATCCACTTTCTTCCGGGTGCCACATTTGCAGCCGGAGCCACAGACTTCGAATCCATGACTGCGCAGGATCTTCGCCAGTGTACGGGATTCTGATAACAGGCCTACACAGGTGGCTATGCCTATCTTTGTTGCGTCAATTTTTTTCGCAAATTCTATGGTTTCCTCCAGACGGGTCATCTTGCAGTAATTATCCGCTTCTACCTCTGCGGCAGTGACTGCGATTCTCCTGATATCTTCCTTTTCATACTCTGCCATGGCCTCTGCCATCAGATCCTGGTCCATGTGGGTGGAAAGGCAGAAAGAGGGATATATTCCATCTTCGCGGTTACAGTTTCCGCTGCTGCAATCGATGCAGCTTCTTTCAATATTCATAGTGTTCCTCCATAAATATGTGATCAACTGGTTTGATTTTAACCAAAAGATTTATGATTGTCAAATGTAATCATATGCTTGCATTTGAATGCATGATATA
>JAJPYU010000204.1 GCA_021204765.1 Clostridiales bacterium | reverse complement strand
CTTCCCATGATATTTAACAAACGCGAGGTAGTACCTTATGATACCCCCGGCGGCCTGGATACCGTGGCAGTGCGCATGCCGTCACATCCGGTGGCTCAGGCCCTGATCAGGGGGAGCGGTGGGTATATTGCCGCACCCAGCGCCAACACTTCCGGCAGGCCCAGTCCTACCACGGCGGAGCATGTGGCCTCCGATCTGGATGGGAAGATACCCATGATACTGGACGGCGGAGCGGTGAATATTGGTATAGAGTCCACCATAGTGGATCTGACCGGGGAGGTACCCCAGATACTGCGTCCGGGATATATCACCAGGACTATGGTGGAGAAAGTGATCGGCAGGGCAGAGAATGATCCGGGACTGGCCTCGGATGATCCGAATATCCGCCCGAAAGCTCCGGGTATGAAGTACCGCCACTATGCACCGGAGGCAGATCTGGTGCTGGTGAACGGGCCGACGGATAAGGTGGTTGAGACTATCAATTCCCTTGCCGCAGGCAATAGGGAAAAGGGGATAGTCACCGGCGTCATTTCCACGGAGGAGACTTACCTGCGGTATAATGCTGATATAGTGCGCTCAATAGGCAGCAGAAAGGATGAACTCAGCATTTCACAGCGCCTCTATGCCCTGCTCAGGGAGTTTGATGAGCTGGGAGCCCGGCAGATATATTCGGAGTGTTTTTCAGAGCTCGATATAGGGCCGGCAGTGATGAATCGTCTTGAGAAGGCAGCAGGCCACAGGATGATTTATATATAGCTGCCGTGTGAAAAGTAACTATGTAGCATGTGAGCATGCATGTTTTTATAAAAAGTTTTTGGGTATAGTTCTCTTTTTGTGCTATACTGTTTTTATGTGTGTTTAACACATTTTTAAAAAGAATATTCTATCCCGGTATCATCATCATATTATTAAAGAAAAAGGGGGAAATCTCGTGAATCCGCAGGATAAAGTAGAACGGGTATTAAAGGAAATGCACATTGCCTTTTCCAAGGGCATGACCTACGGCAGTCCGGCTGAGGACAAGATGGTCATTGACAGGAGAGAGTTTCTGGATCTTCTGGACCGGCTGACCAAGGGTATATACGATATGATGGATCAATATGAGATGACCAGGCAGGCACGTCTTAACGCAGAGCGCTCTTTCAGGCGGACCGGGGACGAGATCATTGAAAAGGCCAATGCAAGCGCTGAGGATATATATGCGGCCTCAGTGCTCTATACGGCAGATGCCATCGGCAAGATCCGTCATCTGATGGATCAGACAAATGATTCCATGAATGAGCTTTTTATACAGTTCAGACGGGAACTCAGGGAACAGAAAGATCTTCTTCGTGCCCACGAGTCGGAGCTTCAGTCCCAGCTGGCTGATTTGTCCGACACCAGGAAATATTTGAATGTGCTCCGCGATATCAACCGTGAGCAGGAGAGGAAAAACAGGGATCTGGATGCTGAGCGGGAACTGGGCAGCCAGTATGCCAGGAATATGTTCCACGCCGCCACTGCGGCAGCTGATGTGACGGAGAAGTCCAGAACCCTGACGGGCAGTGCCCCTGCAGGTGAAAGCCCCGAGGTGACTGTCAACAGGGACGCGGCGTATTTTAAGTGGAAAGCCGGACAGGACGGCACAGATGAGAGCAAGGAGGATACCGGGGAGCTTCCCGCAAAGAAGGTATCCGGGCCTCCTCCTATCACGGATGAGCCTAAGGGAGAGAACGGTTCTGAGAAAGTATTCCCCAATGAGGATGCCATCCGTCAGGCTGTACTGGAGGATGAGAGGAGAGCCGAGATGGGTGATACTCCCGCAGATCGCCCGGCAGCTGTTGTCGGAGATATAATAAAGACAGTGATATTTGGAAAAGACCAGGAATAAACACAGATTTCACAGGAGGATTTTATCATGAAATTACACGACGGAGGGATATACCTGTTAAATGGTATGGAGATAGCGGCCGATGGACCGGAGGTCGGGGCACAGTTGGCGGCTAAGGGTATAAACGCAGATAAGAAGGCCGCAGCCAGGGGCACCATGGCCTACAGGATACTGGAGGCTCACAACACTTCCGGGGATATGGAGCAGCTGCAGATTAAGTTCGACAAGATGATCTCCCATGACATCACTTTTGTGGGTATCATTCAGACGGCACGGGCTTCGGGTCTCGAGAAGTTCCCCATTCCCTATGTGCTGACCAACTGTCATAACAGTCTCTGCGCCGTGGGCGGCACCATAAATGAGGATGACCACATGTTTGGACTCTCCTGTGCGAAAAAATATGGCGGCGTCTATGTGCCTCCCCACCAGGCAGTCATCCACCAATACGCAAGGGAGATGCTCTCCGGCGGCGGGAAGATGATACTGGGTTCCGACTCCCACACCCGCTACGGTGCACTGGGCACCATGGCTATGGGAGAGGGCGGTCCTGAGCTGGTAAAGCAGCTTCTGGGCCAGACTTACGATATCAGGATGCCGGGAGTAATAGCCGTGTATCTGTCCGGCGAACCGATAAAAGGAGTCGGGCCTCAGGATGTGGCACTGGCTCTCATCGGAGCGGTCTTTAAGAATGGCTATGTAAATAATAAGGTGCTGGAATTCGTCGGTCCCGGCGTCTCAAAGCTCTCAGCTGATTTCCGTATCGGTATCGATGTCATGACCACTGAGACCACCTGCCTTAGCTCTATTTGGGTTACGGACGAGAAGATTAAAGAGTATTACGAGATCCATGGCAGGGTTGGGGATTATAAAGAAATGCAGCCGGAGCCGGTGGCTTACTATGATGGCTGCGTCGAGATAGATCTGGGAGAGATCAGGCCTATGATCGCCATGCCTTTCCACCCCAGCAATACCTACACTATCGCTGAGGTGAAGGCCAATCTCATGGATATCCTGGATGATGTGGAGAAGAGAGCTCTGGTAAGCCTGGACGGCGCTGTGGATTATACCCTTAAGGATAAGATCCATTGCGGGAAACTATATGTGGATCAGGGTATCATAGCCGGCTGTGCCGGCGGCGGCTTCGAGAATATCTGTGCGGCAGCCGATATTCTCGAAGGAAAGAGTATTGGCCCGGATGAGTTTACTTTAAGCGTTTATCCTGCCTCCATGCCCATATGGATGGAGCTTGTGAGAAACGGCGCCGCAGCGAAGATAATGGAGACCGGAGCCATCATGAAGACCGCATTCTGCGGTCCCTGCTTCGGTGCAGGCGACACTCCCGGAAATAACGGTTTTTCCATCCGCCATTCCACCAGAAATTTCCCCAACCGTGAGGGATCCAAGCTCCAGAACGGACAAATTGCCTCGGTGGCACTCATGGATGCCCGTTCCATTGCGGCGACAGCGGCCAATAAGGGATTCCTTACCGGAGCCGATGAGCTGGATGTGGAGTATACCGGACAGAAGTACTATTTTGATAAGAAGATATATGAGAACAGGGTGTTTGACAGTAAGGGCATCGCAGACCCGACGGCTGAGATTCGCTTAGGCCCCAATATTAAGGACTGGCCCGCCATGTGTGCCCTGACAGACAACCTGTTGCTCAAAGTGGTTTCAGAGATACACGACCCTGTCACCACCACTGATGAGCTAATCCCATCCGGTGAGACCTCATCCTATCGTTCCAATCCACTGGGACTGGCAGAATTTGCCCTTTCCAGAAAGGATCCTGCCTATGTGGGGCGGGCTAAGGAGGTTCAGGCTGCCGAAAAAGCCAGGGAGGCCGGAGAGGATCCCGCGGTGGCATTCCCTGAGATTGCTCCGGTTTTGGCTGCTGTGAAGTCGGCTTATACTGATGGCGAGACCGGTATCGGCAGCACTATCTTTGCCGTGAAGCCCGGCGACGGCTCCGCCCGGGAGCAGGCCGCCTCCTGCCAGAAG
>JAJPYU010000040.1 GCA_021204765.1 Clostridiales bacterium | reverse complement strand
CAGGAAGCTTATTTATTTTTGCCGGGTGCGGTGAGAGCGTTTCAGAGCAACCGGTTTCCGAAGAAGGTGGATTTTCGGATGGTTTTAATCTGGAAAATCTCAGCGAAATCAGGGATGAAGCCGGGCAGTTTGATTTTTCCTGTGAAAATCTGGATTTATCTGAGACCGCTGTTATCATACCTGACGTGGACAGCATTGATACTGTCGTTTTTCCTGTTTCCACAGATGATTTTGACCATCAACTGGAAAAATTTGAGTATGATGTCCGGAAAATGGAGAACCTGGAAGATGAGGCTGATTTGATGTCTTATCTGAGTATTGCTTATTGGGATGAAACAGAGCAGGAAACGATAGTTGTAACGCTGGATGAGGCAAGCGGGGAGCAGATGGAAAATATCTGGTATCTGCTTTATAATGATGGGACTTGTTCCGCGGTTCTTGTTTTTGGTGATTTTATGATGGAGTTCGGGAATTATGACCTGCCGGTATCTCTGACCGGGGATGAGGAGGATTATTCTGATAAGGATTTTGGATATTTAGGGGTGAATCTCGGGACTTTTGTGGAGAGTTATGATCTTCCTGAAGAAGATATTTCTGGGATTTCATATAATCTGGCAGACGGGGAGACATTGCTGTCTGACGCGGTGGCCGCTGCTGAGCGGGATATGGAAGGATATTACTTTGTGGATTCCGATCTGTTGGATTTTCAGGTCCGTAATGTCCAGGTAAGGCAGCTTTCAGAAGATATATTTTATTATCAGTTTTGCATACAGGCCTCATATCGGGAAGTTCCTCTGAACATGAATGGCGGAGGGGTGATCACTCTGGATGAAGATGATCCTGTTTCCAATGCTGATTTTGCCGGTTATCACTGGGCATCCATGTTCTGCAGTAATAAGCTTGATTTTATTTGGAGCAGCTGTCATTCTTATGAATCAGCAGAAACGGAGGAGACCAATACAGAGTTTATTTCTATCCGGGATGCCTGCGAGGCATTGAGCAATGAACTTTCAACGGAAAAGGTTTACCAGATCTGTTCCCTTGAACTGCTCTACGAGACAGAATTCCAGTATGAAAATGAGGAAAATAAGGAGTATGGATTTGTACGGTCCGTGTACTGCCATCCGGTTTATCATTTTACGGTATCAAATCCCGGGATTGCCGGATACAACTCCCTTTATTTCTATGTGGATGCATTGACTGGCGAAGTGAGGACGATCATAGGAGGATGAGAGTGCGGAAGATTTTTTTCAGACAACGGTTCTTTTCCGGAAAACTGGTATTTGCCGTACTTCTTGTGTTTGCACTGTGTTTCTGCAGTACGTTCATGGGAGATGCGGAAGGGAAGACCATGTTTCAGGCTCTTTTTTGCTATTCCAAAGAGGAACTGGCCAGCATGGGGGAGGGTGCGGCGGCATATATGGGTTTAATGGGTTTTCGGGATTCTGAATGGTTTCCGGTATTGCTCCCGGTCCTGGTTTCTTTTCCTTGGGTCTATGATTTCACTGGGCAGTGGTTCAGTGGGAATTATTATCTGGCGGTTTCCAGAATGTCAAGAAAAACCTACGCCCTGCGCACCATGATAAGGGCTGCCGGTACCGGATTCTTTATATTGGCGGCAGGAGTGCTGCTCTACGCAGCCTGCTTATGGATCTGTTTTCCGCATTACAGCACGAATGACCCTGCTGTGAGTGCGCTGGCTATGACTTATGGTGCCACAGTCCTGCAGCGGGCAGCTTATTTTATAAAAAGTCTGCTGCACACCGGACTGTTGGCTGCATTGCTGGCCATGCTGTCTGTAGTTTTGGCAGTAGTGCTTAAAGACCGGTTTCTCGCTCTTACGCTGCCAGTATTGGCAGGATACATGAGTGTCAAGCTGAGCGCGGTCTGCCGGACAGCCGGACATGCAGGAGGCAACAGCAAAGGCGGCGGCTTGGTGATGTTTCTTTTCCCATCAGAACATTTGTATTATGACCGTCTCTTTGCTTACAGTTTTGGCTTGAGTTATGGATTTTATCTGTTCTTTCTGGTCGTGATGGCTGTTTTGCTGACCGGACTGCTCATGTGTTGGGTGAACAGGAGGAATGACTGATATGCGCTGTATTCGTTCAATCCATTCCGTTTTCTGGCTGGCAGGATGTCTTTATCGGAAAGTCTGGTCCTCCAAAACGGTTATCATTCTGATATTTGCGGTGATCTTTACAGGGGAGACGATCTTCGGGAAATTGCTGTCTCTTTCTGAGCAAACAGGCTGTGCATTAAACTGTCTGGAACCTGCAGTGCTGCTCATGTCGGTTTCCCTGTATATCATGATTATCCCCCTTGTGTTTCTGGTATTGCTTTTTGATTTCCCCAATAATCATACCGGAGGGATTTTTATGATGGCGCGGATCGGCAGATGGCGCTGGACATGCGGACAGATCCTATACGCTTTTTATATTGGTGCGACCTGGATGGGGATCGTGACAGCAGCCGGAATAGTTTGGGTATCCCGGGTGGGTGTATTCTCCAATCAGTGGAGCCCTTTTATGACAGAACTGTATGTTGACTTCCCGGAAGTATACGCGCTTAATCAGAGTTATTTTCTGGGGGCATCCACCGTTGCGCAGGGAAAGCCCCTCGGAGTACTGCTGACAGGTACGGCTTTAATGCTTTTGTATCTGGTGGTGATAGCCCAGATACTCTGCCTGTTCCGGTTTGCGGGTGTGAAAAGACTGGGTATGGTTTTTTGTATGGCAGTTACGGTCTTTGGGGCAGTATCAGGGGCTTTCCTGGATAAGGTCAAGTGGATTTTCCCTCTGGCCCACTCCATTTACAGCCAGCATTTCAGGGAGATTTTTGTTGAGCCGGAATGCAGGATCGTGTACTCGTTCCTCTATTTTGCCGGGTTGATCCTGCTGTTAGGGGCTGTCAGCCGTCGGATGGCGAAAAACTTTCAGATCGGAGATGAGTGCGAATGATAAAGGTTGAGAATCTAAGCTTGGAAATAAAGAAAGCTCAGATACTTAAGGATATCAGCCTGGAATTGGGATCCGGAAAAATACACGGACTTATCGGCTGCAATGGCAGCGGAAAAACCATGCTGATGAAATGTATCTGCGGTTTTGTACGGCCTTCTGCGGGACGGGTAGAAATTGACGGCGTGGTGATTGGAAAGGATGCAGATTTTCCGGAGAGTTTGGGTGTTATCATCGAAACACCCGAGTTTTATCCATATCTAAGCGGATATGAAAATTTAAAACTGCTGGCCGGATGCATGAATGTGATCGGCCCCGAAGAGATACATCAGGCTATGGAGCATGTGGGCTTGGATGCAGACAACCGTCTCCATGTTAAAAAATACAGTTTGGGAATGCGGCAGCGTTTGGGAATTGCCCAGGCTATTATGGAAAACCCGCGGCTTCTGGTTCTGGATGAACCGTTTAACGCCTTGGATGAAGATGCGGTTGATAAAATGAGAGCGCTTTTTGCCCAAAAGAGGGAGCAGGGAACGACGATTATCCTCTCTTCACATGATTCGAGGGATATTCAGCTTCTCTGTGATACTGTGTATCAGCTTTACAAAGGGGAAATCTCTGAGGTTGAAAGTTTGGCTAAAAGTACATAAAAAATATACCTGATGATGGTATATTTTTTATATGCAGGGAAGGAGCTGACATAGTATGCGGAGAAGAACCGCTTTGCTTTTATCTTTCATGGTCGTTACTGCATTTCTTATCGCAGGATGTGATAAGTCCGTTCAGGTGGATGGCAGTCCTGATTCAGAGAATGCCAATGCATCTGCTATGAATAGCGCAGTAGCAGAAACGGATTCAGATCCGGAGGAGCACGATATGCGTTTTTCTGTTGATGATTATCAGAGTCGGATCAGGGATGACAGGATATCCATTGAAGAATGCAGGCAGCTATATGGGGA
>JAJPYU010000073.1 GCA_021204765.1 Clostridiales bacterium | reverse complement strand
CCGGAATCGAGGAAAAGAAGATGATCGCCTGCCAGCTCTTTGAGCGTATCGAGCTTGGGAGTGATTACACCATCACTCTTCGCATGAACGTCACCTATCGCCAGTTCTGTCCTGACTGGACTGAGGACGAGTACCTCAAGAAAGCGGATTGATCTATAAACACCCCACAGTATAAATACACAAACCTACACCTACCATTGATCTATACGAGAAATTCCTCACGGTGTGCGAATGTACCCTTGCTAGAGCCCGCGGCTGTTAACCGCGTTGTTGCAGGTTCGAGCCCTGCTCGGGGAGTGTAAGGAAGCCCGTAAACTCAACGTTTGCGGGTTTTTTCTGTTATTGTAACAGTGTTAATGTATTTAAGTTTTATTCACTTATACATTCATTTAATCAGCGTTTTTAGAGCAGCTGTGTACCGAAGATTTTCAGGCCGTTTTAAAAAATATCTATTGTTTCGCTGAAGGATGCACAAGGACTACGGAGAGAATTTCTATTATTGAAATGAAAGAGTAAGTGCCTTTTAAGGTTCAGGTAAACCAGTGTTTGCCAGGACTGGCTTTTGTATGCATAGGCAGGCCAGATAAAGTCTTACTTTAGTCTGTTCATTGAGAGAAAAGAGATCCAGTTTTAGACATTTTTCTATTTTATGGATACGATATTCAACTGTATGACGGTTGATGTTTAATGCCTTGGCGGTCGCGGATATCTGTCCGCCATTCAAGATAAAAATGCATAAACATTCTATCAGCTCATCATTATAGTTTACGCATTGCGAATACTCAAACGTGTCACGAGGCACTATACTATCGTATTAACAGTAAAAATTCGGCTGATTAAACCCGGCCGTTTATGAGCGCCGGGCGGCCGTTGCAAAACGCATCACTGGCCGCTGGCCGGCGCAAATTGCAGTCAGGCAGGTGTAGCTGTTTAGATATTATTACCAAAAATGACAGATAATTTTTGACAAAAACGTCAATAGACAAAAAAGTATCTTTGGAGTATAGTAAAAACAACAAATAAAGAGCACGAGCTCGTAACGCAGCCCCAAGTCGGAATGCAGAGGCGGATCAAATCGTTAAAGGAATTAGACATCTATATTTATTGTGCAGATAAAAAATTGATGTCAGCAGAGCTGCATTCTGACGGGTCTTTTTTTAAAACGGATATAGAGCACGAGCTCTCAAAGAAAAAAAGGAGGTAACAGGAGTATGAGTCAGGAGTTGAGAGTAGGAGTTGTCGGAGTCGGAGCAATCGGCAGAACGCACATTGAGAGAATCAACGAGAAGCTTCAGGGAGCAAAGGTGACAGCATGCGCTGATGTTAATGTGGATTTCGGGAAATCAGTGGCGGAAAAGTATGGCTGCAAATTTTATGAGAACGGTGAGGAAATGATCGCATCGGATGATGTGGATACCGTCATCGTTACCACGATTGATCCGTTTCATGAGCAGTATGTGATGGCAGCGATCAGAGCCGGGAAGTATGTATTCTGTGAGAAGCCGCTGGCGCCGGAAGCGGAGGCGTGCAGAAGGATCGTGGAGGCCGAGATGGCTGGAGGAAAACAGCTGGTTCAGGTCGGTTTTATGAGAAGATACGATTATGGTTATCGTCAGTTAAAGGAAGCAATTCAGAACCGGACATACGGCGAGCCGCTCCTTCTGCACTGTGCGCACAGGAATCCTTCTGTGGATGAGAGCTACACCACGCCCATGGCTGTGGAGAATTCCATGATCCATGAGATTGATGTGATTCGGTGGCTGCTGGATGAGGATTACGCTACAGCCGAGGTCGTCTTTGCTAAAAACACCAGAAGGACTCATGCGAACCTGATGGATCCCCAGATTATGATTCTGACGACTAAATCCGGCGTGCGCATTGATGTGGAAGCTTTTGTCAATACCGGACACTGCTATGATATTAAATGTGAAGTCTGCTGTGAGGACGCGATCCTGAATCTGCCGGAACCGGAGACCATTCAGGTATGTGCAGGTGCGGTCAGAGGTCATGCCATCCACAGCGACTGGTCTACCCGTTTTGTGGATGCATACAACCTGGAGATACAGGAGTGGATCAATGCGACGAAGAAGGGCCGTGTGGACGGGCCTACTGCCTGGGACGGATATGTGGGACAGGTTACAGCGGCAGCAGCCTCCAAAGCCAGAGATACTCAGACTGTTGTAAACATTGAGATTGAGGAGAAACCGGCATTTTATAATTAATCCCTGGGCCAGGCGCAGATGGGCAGAACAAAGATTACTAATGACTGAAAATCAGGAGGATCTATACGATGAAAATTGCATTTGACGTAGACGTATTGGCAAAGCAGTCAATGGATATTAACTGGATGGTTCATCAGGTGGCGGACTGGGGTTATAAGTATATTGAACAGTCTCCGCACCCGAGGATCAACCCCTTTTATAAACATCCTCTTTTTTCAAAAGAGTGTGAGGCGGAGTACCGGCAGGCGCTGCGGGAAACCGGTTTGGAAATTTCTTCTTTTATTGTAGTATATCGCTGGTCCGGTCCCACGGAAGAACAGAGAAGAATAGCGGTGGCCAACTGGAAACGGATGATTGAGATCGCCGTTGATATGGGTGTCCCGGTCATTAACACGGAGTTATCCGGAGATCCGAATCAGCAGGAGATCTGCAACGGAATGTGGTTCCGCTCTATGGAGGAACTGCTTCCGATTATAGAAAAAGAAGGTCTTCGCGTGGAGATCCAGTCTCACCCTTATGATTTCTGTGAGTTAAACAATGAGACCTGCGATATGGTGAAATCCTTCCGTTCGCGCAATCTTGGATATGTTTATTCCGCACCTCATGGTTTTTTCTATGATGAAGGAAAGGGCGATGTAAGGCCTATGCTGAAATATGCCGGAGACGAACTGACCCACGTGCTTTTCGCGGACACTTTTAATCAGACGCTGGACTGCCGGTATATTGCCAATCCTCCCTGGCTCAATGCCAGAGGAAAATCTGACGTGACCATCCATCAGCATCTGGCCATGGGCGAGGGCGATGTGGACTTTGAGGGGATTTTTGAAACGCTTCGTGAGATGGATTTTGCGAAAAAACAGCTGAAACCGGATGCGCCGAAAGCCGGCGGAGACAACATTGCCTGTGTCTCCATGTTCGGATTCCCGGAAAAAATGGAACGGCAGGCTCCTGAGGCGAGAGAAAGGATCGAGCGGGAACTGCTTGGATAAAAAAAGAAAGGTGAAAATGAAAAAATGAAGTTATCGATTTGTACAGATGTATTTGGAAAGATCCCGTTTGGGGATATGCTTGACAAAGTAAAATCATACGGAATTCAGGCGGTGGAGCTGACCACCGGCGGCTGGGGCGGCTGCTTTTTTGTTCCCTCAGCGGAAGAACTGATTCAGAATCCGGCAAAGCTGGCTGCATTGAAGGAAGAACTGGATAAGAGAAATATTACGATATCCGCTTTAAACTGTTCCGGCAACCCTCTGATTGACACACCCATGGGACATGCCCACAGCAAGACGATCCATGATACGGCGGTCCTTGCCGGTTTGCTGGGCGTAAAGACCATCGTCACCATGTCCGGACTGCCTGCCGGAGCTCCAGGAGACAAAACTCCCAACTGGATCACCTCCACCATTTCCTGGCCGGAGTATGACGGTGTGAATTATATGGAAGAAACCGTAAAATACCAGTGGGATGTCGCGGCAAAGTGGTGGAAAGAATTTGCCGCCTTCGCCGGAGAACAGGGTGTGGAAAAAATCGCAATTGAAGAATTTCCCTGCCAGCTCGTATATAATGTACGTACGCTGCTGAAACTCTGTGAAGCGGTGGGACCGGAGCTTGGTTCCATGATCGGGATGAATCTGGATCCCTCCCACCTGATGATCCAGGGGGCAGATCCAATTGCCGCTGCAAGGGTGCTGAAGGAGAAAATTTTCTACATTCATGGAAAAGACGCC
>JAJPYU010000176.1 GCA_021204765.1 Clostridiales bacterium | reverse complement strand
GCTATAATGTCCGCTATCTATACGAGGAGATCGGCAAGATCCTTGGCCTGGACCGGCAGCATAATATGATAGTCATCGGTGCCGGGAATATGGGGCAGGCTCTCGCCAATTACACGAACTTCGAACGCCGGGGATTCGTAGTGACGGCTCTCTTTGATGTGAATCCTGATATCATAGGCACGGAGGTGAGGGACAGGAAGGTCTATGGCCTGGATGAGCTTCCGGCATTCGCCGAAGAGAATATCATAGACATCGCTGTCCTCAGCCTGCCGAAGAAAGGCGCCGAGATGGCTGCTCAGATGCTTGTGGATCTGGATATCCGGGGTATATTGAATTTCGCTCATATTGACCTGGATCTGCCGGAAGGCTTCGTGGTCGAGAATGTACATCTTTCGGACAGCCTGATGAGGCTGTCGTATAACATGAGATAACAGTGACGGTGGTATCGAAAAAAGTAGGGAGCTTGAAAAAAGTTCCCTTACACTTTGTAAGAGGGGAATTACGAATGAAATATATTTTAACTTCCGGAGAAATGCAGCAGTGCGACAAAAATACCATGGAGCATTTCGGACTGCTCTCGGCTGTACTCATGGAGAGGGCAGCACTGGCGACGGTGGAGGAGATAGTGCGTCTCCTGCCCGATAAGGACTCCTGCGTCCTGGTGGCCTGCGGCACGGGAAATAACGGCGGCGACGGCCTGGCCATCGCCAGACTCCTCCATTTGCAGGGATACAGAGTCGAGATATTGCTGCCCGGAGACATGAGCCGGGCCAGCGAGGAGGCGGCCAGACAGCTGTCAATAGCCGGAGCCTACGGAATGGACTTTATCTATGAGCTCCCCGGGCATCCCATAGACTGCATAGTGGATGCCATCTTCGGCATCGGCCTTTCAAGGAACATTGAAGGGAATTATAAAAAAATCATCGGGTTTTTAAATGATACGGAAGCCCTGAAAGTGGCGGTGGACATCCCCTCCGGGGTAAATGCCGACAACGGCCATATCATGGGTGTGGCATTCAGGGCGGATGTCACTGTGACTTTCGGTTTCGCAAAAGTGGGGCAGCTCGTCTATCCCGGTGCGGGATATGTGGGAGAGCTTTTTGTTAAGGATATCGGGATCGATCATAACAGCCTCCTTGACATGCATCCCCATATCGGGCTTATGGAGCCCGGAGACCTGAGTTTTCTCCCGGAACGCTCTGACGATTCAAATAAGGGCACTTATGGGAAAATACTGGTCTTTGCCGGCTCCTGCAATATGGCGGGGGCAGCCGTCTTTTCCGCGAAGGCCGCTTACAGGACCGGCGCAGGCCTGGTAAAGGTGGTGACTGACAATGCCAATCGTGAGATCATCCAGACCCTGGTGCCTGAAGCCATACTTGCCACCTACGATGAGAAGACAGACATGGAGGAGCTGGTAAGGGAGCAGCTTGGCTGGGCGGATGCGGTCGTCATCGGCCCCGGCATCGGTCTTTCCGGACAGGCTGTCCGCATGGTGCAGTCTGTGGTGGAAAATGCGGAGGCACCCTGCCTTATCGATGCGGATGGTTTGAATATACTGGCCTCCCATCCGGACTGGCTTTTAGATAATCCGGGAAATATGGTCGTAACGCCCCATCCCGGGGAAATGTCAAGGCTTTCGGGATCTCCCCTGGATGAGATAAAGGATAATCTGATCCGATCGGCGGAGAGCTTTGCCGGGGAATATGGTGTGGTGACAGTTTTAAAGGATTCCCGCACAGTCATTGCCTGTCCTGACAGAGCCACCCGGCTTAATATCACGGGGAATGACGGCATGGCCACCGGGGGCTCGGGGGATGTGCTTACCGGCATCATAGGAGCTATCATGGCCAGGAGCGGTGAGGTAGAAGATGCCGCCGCCCTGGGAGTGCTGCTTCACGGACTGGCGGGGGATGCCGCCGCGAAAAAGCTGGGGACGGCAGCCATGACTGCCACAGATATCATTGACGGCATAGGCAGTATACTTAAGATGGTTTACGACGGTGAAGAATAATATTTCTGATATGGAAGCTGCCGGCCCTGAGAGCAGGTCCGCAGCAGAAAGAGAGCAGCACATGATACAACACAGCAGGATCTGCGCTGAGATAGATCTGGATAATTTTGATCATAATTTAAATGAGATAGAGAGACTCATCTCTCCGGGGACTAAGATCTGCGCCGTGATAAAGGCTGACGGATATGGCCACGGAGCGGCAGCCCTGGCTGAGATAATGGAGCAGAGAAATTCGGTCTGGGGATATGCGGTGGCTACCGTGGAGGAAGCCATGGCTCTCCACAGGGCAGGCCTTAAGAAGCCGATTCTGATACTTGGCTATGTCTTCGACGAGGATCTTGACACAGTTATAGGCATGAATATCCGCATGACGGTCTTTACGGCGGAGATGGCCAGGGAGATTTCCCTGGCAGCCCAGAAAGAGGGAAAAAATGTCCGGATCCACATAAAGCTGGATACCGGGATGAGCCGCATAGGCTTCCAGTGCACCGGGGAGGCGGTAAAGGAGATTGCGGAGATCGCGGCCATGCCAAATATTTACATAGAGGGAATATATACGCATTTTGCCAGGGCGGATGAGACGGACAAGAACTTCTCCCTTGGTCAGGCGGAGATGTTTACGAAGATGGTGGGGGCTTTGAGGGATGAGGGAGTTACGGCGGATTTTCTTCACATGGCCAACAGCGCCGCTATAATTGACCTGCCCCGGTATGACCTGGATATGGTGAGGGCCGGCATTATACTCTACGGCCTCTGGCCTTCTGATGAGGTGCAGAAGGACAGGATAGATCTCATGCCGCTTATGACTCTGAAGAGCCATATCATTCACGTAAAGACTCTGGAGGAGGGGCGTTCAGTCAGCTATGGGGGCACCTACCATGTGGAGGGGACGAAGACTATTGCCACTATCCCGGTAGGTTACGCCGACGGATATCCCAGATCATTGTCTAATATCGGTTACGTCCTTATCAGGGGAAAGAAGGCTCCCATCTGCGGGCGGGTCTGCATGGATCAGTTCATGGTGGATGTGACAGAGATAGAGGATGTAATGCCCGGCGACGAGGTCATTTTGCTGGGGAGAGATGGCGGGGAGGAGATTACCATGGATATTCTGGGTGAGCTTTCCGGGCGCTTTAACTACGAGCTGGCCTGTGATGTGGGAAAGCGGGTGCCGAGGGTATATGTCCGCAGAGGAAAGGCAGAGCTGCAGATTAAGTGAGGGAGAGGCCTTATCTTGACTATTTTTATCTAAGCTGTTATCATTATGTTTGATCGAAGAGCGGCCTGCAATATATGATCGGAGCAGGTCGCTGTCCATGCATTTTATTAAATCGGAGAGGAGGGAGAGACAATGTCAGGACATTCCAAATTTGCCAACATCAAGCACAAAAAAGAGAGAAACGATGCGGCCAGGGGCAAGATTTTCACGGTTATCGGACGTGAGATCGCCGTGGCAGTAAAAGAGGGCGGACCTGATCCAGCCAACAACAGCCACCTGCGCGACGTCATTGCCAAGGCGAAGGCCAACAACATGCCCAATGACACCATTGAGCGCGGCATCAAGAGAGCCGCCGGTGACGCGGGTTCCGTGAATTACGTTTCCATTACCTACGAAGGATACGGCCCTGGAGGGACGGCCATCATTGTCGACGCCCTTACAGATAATAAAAACCGCACGGCATCATCCATCAGGAACGCATTTTCCAAGCACAAGGGGAACATCGGCACTCCAGGCTGCGTCTCTTTCATGTTTGACAGGAAAGGACAGATCATTGTGGCCAGGGAGGACTGCGATATGGATCCCGATGACCTGATGATGGAGGCCCTGGAGGCCGGCGCAGAGGATTTTTCCGAGGAGGAGGACAGCTATGAGATCATCACCGACCCCGCCGCCTTCTCAGATGTGCTGCAGGCCCTGGAGGATGCCGGCATACCCATGGCCAGTGC
>JAJPYU010000017.1 GCA_021204765.1 Clostridiales bacterium | reverse complement strand
AAGCTTTTCCAGGACGTCCGCTGGCGTGGAATAGCCTGTCTTGGTCTTCTTGCCCCCCTTCATCTGTAATTTCTCGAAAATGATGACGCCCAGCTGCTTCGGGGAGTTGATATTAAACTCCTCCCCGGCCTTCTCGTAGATGTCGCCCTCCAGTCCGGCGATCTTCTCAGAGAGCTCCTCACCGTAGGAGGCCAGGGCCGAGGCATCCACGGAAACGCCCTCTCTCTCCATGCCATCCAGGACCCATACCAGTGGCAGCTCCATATCCGTGTAGAGCTTATACATGCCGCTCTCTTTTAAGGCATCCGTCAGGGGATTGGCCGCCTTATATGCAGTGTAAGCCATATAGCAGGCCAGCTTCGCCACAGCCTCAGGCTGCTGCCCGGCCGCCTTATCAAGCTTTAGCTTCCCCAGCAGGTCGGCCTTCGCCGGTATCATCTCGCCCAGGTAATCCTTCGCTATATCGTCGTAAGAATACTCATTCTTCAAGGGATTTAAAAGGTAGGCCATTATACCCGTGTCCGCGCCATGGCGCTTCTTCACGGAAACATGTTTCAGCAGGCTTTTCAGGTCAGGGGAAATGATCATCCCGCAGGAGTCACAGAAAGCCTGCAGGCTTCCCTCCAGCAGGCATCTGCTCATCTCGTCAGCGCAGGGAAGATATACCGCCCGCACAGCACCGGCCCCGGACTTTGCCTCACTGTCCGCACCGGCCCCGACCGCATCATCTCCGGCCCCGGTTTTGGCCACACCATCCCCGGCTTTTACCTCGTCTGCCACCGCCACAGCCACGCCGTACACCCTCTCTCCTTCTTCCAGGTACACAACCGCCGCCTGGGCTGCCCCGGCATAATCCTTAAAGAAGGCCTCCCTCTCACCGGCTTCCGTCAGAGTCGCAAAGCTCTCCTCCGCCTTATTCCCGCCCCGGTTGACGTCATCGAAGCGGGCCAGCAGCTGCTTAAACTCCAGCCGCTTAAACCAGACATAAGCCTCCGGCGTATAGAAATCCCCCACCGCCGCCGACTCGATATTGTAATCTATGTCCGCATGGGTCTCTATAGTGGCCAGGGCCTTGCTCATGACAGCCATATCATAATGCTCCTCGAGAGCCGTCCGCGCCCGGTTAGGGGTGATCTCATCCACGTGCCCGTATGCATTCTCTATGCTCTTATATTTTACGATGATGGCCGTGGCACCCTTCTCGCCTATGCCCGGAACGCCCGGTATATTATCGGAACTATCCCCCATAAGTGCCTTCACGTCTATGAATTCCGTCGGCGTCACCTGGTATCTCTCAACGACGTCCGTCGCCAGATAATCCTCTATCTCCGTGCCGCCCCGCTTCGTCTTGGGAATGCGGACCTTCACCTTATCCGTGGCCAGCTGCAGCATATCCCTGTCTCCGGAAATGAGCGCCACATCCATCCCGGTGCCTTCGGCCTGCCTGGAGATGGTGCCTATGATATCATCAGCCTCATAGCCGGGCTTTTCCACAGTCTCTATGCCCATGGCGTGAAGTACATCCTTAATCACCGGCACCTGTTCACGAAGCTCCGGCAGCATGGGCTTTCTGTTCCCCTTGTACTCCGGGTACATCTTGTGCCTGAAGGTGGGTGCGCTTACGTCAAAAGCCACCGTCAGATAGTCCGGCTGCTCCTCGTCCAGTATCTTAAACATGATATTTAAGAATCCGTAGACCGCGTTGGTGTGCATCCCCTCGGAATTCGTAAGCTCCGGTATGCCATAAAAAGCCCGGTTTAAAATGCTGTGCCCATCGATAAGAACTATTTTCTTCATGAGTTTCTCCTGTCAATAAAATTTGCCTTAATTATGTCCGTCCTGACATATCATTTCATACATTTCATCAGGGGTGACCACTGCAACAGGGCTGTGCTGGGCGGATTCCGCAAATGCCTTATCCCTTGTCACTATATAGTCAGCTGAGGCGACCTCGGCACAGGCAGAGACAAGGGCATCCTCGAAATCCTTAATCTGCAGGTTAAGCGCCTCGTGACATGTGCCGCCGTCTACCGGGGCAATCTCAAATATCTCAAGCAGGTCAGAGATTGATGACCTGGCCTTTTCATCGCCGATAATTTTCCTTGAAACATAATAAATGTCGGTGATACTGTTGGCCGTGATGACCCCTTCTATCTTATCCGTCATAGCGGCCATGAACAGACTGGTGGCTTTCTCATAATCGTCCCGCCTTAACAATACATCCAGTACAACATTCGTATCGAACACCACTTTCATGCGAACCTTTCCTCCCTTCTCTGTTCCCTTATCTCGTCCGTATCCACTTCAATCCCTTCGGGATATAGGGACAGCAAGTGTTCAAATGCAGCCACCTTATCCACCTTCGCGCTGACCAACTTCGCCGTCACCTTTCCATTCCTGGTGATCAGGACATCCTGATCCTGGGCTATCATAATATATTTACTGAGGTTCGCTTTCAGTTCTGATACGGACGCCTGAGTCTGTGCCAATGCCATAGTCTTTTCCCTCCTTTTAAGTAGTGCTTTTATTTATTTTTAATGGTACCATCCCGCAGTACTTTTTGTCAATATAAAACAGGACTGCGCCTAAATGTACAGTCCTGCTTATCTTATCAATATTCCCTATGAGTCGTAGTCTATGTCCTCGGCCACCTTCTTCATAGTCTCCTCAGGGAAATGATAGACTGTGGCGGCAGGCTCCGCCTTAAAGGTCTCGCCCACTCCGAAGAATTTCTCGAAGAAGGCCTTAAGCCTCCTTGTGACCTTCTGCCTTATCTCGGCCCTTGCCCCGGTAAAGAGGGATGAGGGCGGCAGCAGCCGGTCCAGGTCCATGCCGGAAGTGCGTATCTCCCCCTCCCGGAAAGCATTTTCCATAAAGCGGCGGGTCTCTGGCTCTTTAAGGCCTTCCTGGGAAATGATGTCAGCCAGCTCCTTTTCCCTCTTCTCCGAGACGTAGGCCCGCCAGCCATCCATGACATCGTCCACGCCGTTTAAGCTGCCAATGAAATCGTCTATGAGCTGCTTCTTGCTCCGAAGCTGCGGGCTGGCGCCCACAGCCTTTCTGATGGTGGCCAGTACTTCCTTGTCCCGGCAGTGGCTCTCGTGGTATTTGGCCACCAGTACCAGGATGTAGTCGATATTTACCTCCACCTGGCGAATCAGCTCTATCTCATAGACTATGTCGTCGGTGATGTCCGTCTTATCTCCCGGCCTTGGCCTTATCTCATGCCAGATATCCTGATACTGCCCGGTATAATCCTGGAAATCCCGCTCGGAAAGCAATTCTTTTCCGGCAAACTCGTCAAAGGAGGAGAGGAGGTTTCTCATCCTCAGTATAGCCCCGAAGAGCCGCAGGAAATCACGCTTCTCCTTCTCTCCCACTATCTGCTCCCCCAGAGGGAACTGGCGGTCAAGCCGCTCGACCAGCTCCTCATACCCGGGCTCTTTTCTCCCCTTCTCATCCTCATAGCCATAGTAGTAGTCCTCGAAGCGTCTCATGAGGACCACCCCGCCGGCCTCTCTGTCCCCGAAAAGGGCGATGGCGTCATCCACCCGCTTTTTAAGATTCCTGAAGCAGACGATGTTCCCGAAAGTCTTCACGGAATTAAGTATACGGTTCGTCCGGGAAAATGCCTGGATGAGACCGTGCATCTTTAAGTTCTTATCCACCCAGAGAGTGTTTAAGGTAGTGGCGTCGAAGCCGGTGAGGAACATGTTCACCACTATGAGCATGTCCAGCTCCTTATTCTTCATCCTAAGGGAGACGTCCTTGTAATAGCTCTGGAAACGCTCCCCATCGGTGCTGTAATTGGTCTTAAACATCTCATTGTAATCCCGTATCGCCCCGTCCAGGAAATCCCTGGAGCTCTGATCGAGGGCCGAGGCGTCGTCGGGATTTTCCTCGGGCACCAGACCGCTCTCATCCCCCACACCCTGTGACTCATTTGGCCCCGAGCTGAAAAATACAGCGCAAGTTA
>JAJPYU010000259.1 GCA_021204765.1 Clostridiales bacterium | reverse complement strand
TTTCACAACTGCACCACTAACTATTCTGCAAAATTGATAATATATAAAAGATGATGAGAGTAAATGATACAAATAGTCTATGTCAAAGCATTGTTGATATTCGCTAAGCACAAGCCATCCGTCATGAATACAGCCATCAATTTGTAAAATATATGGTCTACCAAAACTCATTGAATTTGTAAGTAAAAAATCCCCTTTATAAACCAACCGACTTTTTTGAATTCCTTCGGGAATTATTTTTTCTTTTGCGGAGGAGATATACTTACCACCTTTATCAGAATCACTTATTTTGATCCAGTTAATGCCGTCATCAGCGTCTGTTAAATATTGTTTTATAGGCCTCGGGGAACCACCTCTAGCCACATTACAAATGGTTCCCAGTCTAACCCACTCCCAACTCCTCGGTATCTCAAATGCTTTAGAAAAGTACATTGATGGGGCTGAGCTGGACAGTTCCGTCTTTATCGGCCTTGCAGACTCAGATCTGGGCAAATTTATTGTAAAGACCAAGGCGACCGTAATTATTGACGCAACAGAGGAAGATATTGCGGATGAGGAAATGGACGATGAAGCAGACGATGTTGCAGAGTCAACAGATTCAGGAGACGAATCCGCAAAAAACACTTCGTCTGCGGCATCGACGGCGGGAACTTCAACAGGGCCATCTGGCAATAGTTCTGGAAGCAAGGCCACGGCTTCCACTGACAGTTCCTCCGCAAAAAGCACGTCGAATAGCAGTTCATCTTCCTCCAGCTTTAAGAGCACCAATAAGTCCACAAGTACAAAATCAGCTTCCGACTCTGGATCTGACAGCTCAGGAACAACATGCAACCATAATTGGGTCGAAATAACAAAAGAGGAAGATATTTATGAAACGCGAACCGTCACAAGATGCAGCACATGCGGAACAGATTTATCAAGTTATACTAATGACGAGATTTCCCAACATGTTAAGGCTCATACAATGGTCGGCGAAGCAACTGGAGGCACATATACTACTGGGGAGAAGGTCAAAGTTGGCACCCAGACGGTAGGCACCGGCACATACAGATGTACAATCTGTGGTGCGACCAAATAATATCATAAAGCATCCTATTAAGAGAGGCAGTCGATACCTTCAATTTTTGATGAGGGTACCGGATGCTTTTTAATTTTCCTGGTGAACTGAGCGCTGAGATATGTTATCATTGCATCAGCAGTAGAATTCACCAATAACCAAAAAATCAGGAGGTATCACAATGAGCAGAAAAATATTGGTAGCATACTTTTCAGCGACCGGCACGACGGCCAAGATAGCTAAGAAACTGGCGGCAGCAGCAGGCGCAGACCTCTACGAGATAGAGCCGGAGGTCCCCTATACCGGTGCCGACCTTGACTGGACGGACAAAAGCAGCCGCAGCACCATAGAAATGAATGATCCGGCATCCCGTCCGACGATTGTGAAAAACCTTCCCGACATGGGGAAATACGACATTATACTTCTGGGATTCCCTATCTGGTGGTATGAGGCTCCGATGATCATCCACAGCTTCCTGGAAAGCTGCGACTTCTCCGGAAAGATCATAGTTCCCTTTGCGACATCCGGCAGCAGCGGCATGGGAAAAACTAACGAGAAGTTAAAGGCGAGCTGTCCCGGAGCAGTATTACTCCCTGGCAGGATGATGAACGACAACCCTTCCGAGGCTGATCTGAGAGCGTGGGTGGAGAGGATATGACTATTGATGCGATCACTGCGATTTTGACAAGAAAGAGTGTGAGAAAGTATACCGGAGAGCATATTTCGGATGATGACCTGCGCACGATACTGACAGCGGCCACCAGCGGGCCATCCTGTGTGAACAGCCATGACTGGCAGTTTATGGTTGTGCGAGATAAAGAGATGTTGGGGAAAATGGCTGACGCCAATGGTGCCCCGGCGGAACCGCTTCGGAGTGCCGACGTCGGTATACTGATCCTGGGAGATCTGGAAAGGGCTTTCCCACCGGCGAAAGATTACTGGATCATTGACGGTGCCATAGCCGGACAGAATATCTGCATAGCAGCACATGCATTGGGGATTGGCTGCGTATGGCTGGGAACCTATCCGCAGATGGACAGGGTTAACAGGCAAAGGGAACTGTTTGACCTGCCAGAGAATGTGATACCCCACTCCATTCTGGCACTGGGGATGCCGGCAGAGAAGGATATGGGTGAGAGTACCTTTGAGGCAGACAGATTTCATTTTGAAAGTTATTGAGAAGGGTGTCTGAATATGGTTTTATATTTCACAGGGACCGGCAACAGCAGATTCATCGCAGAACTGACAGCAGAAGAGACAGGCGACTGCCTCTATTCCATAAATGATGGGATAAAGGGTCACACATATCCCGACATCAGTGCAGAGGAGAGGCTGATATTTTCCGTGCCGACCTACGCCTGGAGACTGCCACGGGTCATAAATGACTGGATCATGGCCACGGATATCTTTGCCGGAAAGAAGGCCTACTTTTTCATGAACTGCGGCGACAGTATCGGGAACGCTCCGAAGAATCTCAAGTCTCTCTGCGCCAAAAAGGATATCACCTACATGGGCTGCTCCAGGATCCTGATGCCGGAGAATTACATTGCCATGTTTGACTGCCCCTCAGTGGAGGAGTCGGAGCGCATCGTGACGGCGGCTGTGGAGCACGTAAAATCCCTTTTGCCTGTCATAAAAAGGGGCGACGTCCTTCCCGAGGAGCCGGTATCTGTCGTGGGAAGGCTCAGCAGCGGCATAATCAACTCCCTGTTTTACGCCACCTGTGTCAGCAGCAAGAAGTTTTACTCTACCGACGCCTGTGTCGGCTGCGGGAAATGCAGCGAGGTCTGTCCCTTAAACAACATCCATTTGGAGAATTCCCGCCCGGAATGGGGCGACGACTGTACCCACTGCATGGCGTGTATCTGCGACTGTCCGAGGCAGGCCATTGAGTATGGCAAGAGGAGTCAGGGCAAGCGGAGATATCATTGCCCGAAGATATCAAAATGAGGATCATTATCTCCCCATCCCTTGCAGACGTCAATCCACTGTGTGAACCCTGAGTATTTCTCCATCTCCGGTATGGTCAGTTCAATGGCGCTGTTGCTGCTCCCGCAGGCTGGGAATACTGTCCGGAAGCGCTTTAAAGATTTATCCAGATAGACCGTGACGCCGGGGTTTACGGCAAAGGGGCATACTCCGCCGATGGCATGACCTATGAGGGATTCCACTTCATCCGGGGCCAGCATTTTAGCTTTCTTATGAAACTGAGCCTTATATTTTTTATTGTCTATCCTGGCATCCCCGGCCACTACGATAAGGATTGGGGCGTCATCCACCATGAAAGACAGAGTCTTGGCGATGCGGTTGGGTTCGCAGCCTACAGCCTTGGCTGCCAGTTCCACTGTGGCGCTGGACACATCAAACTCCAGCACCCTGTCTGCCATATAATATTTTCTGAAGTATTCTTTTACTCTGTAGATTGCCATTTATCCGTCCCCCGGGAAATATTTTCAATTCAGTCACTTCTTAGTTCGCTGTTCAAGTACTCGTTATATACTGCGTTGCTGTGCTCAAGCTGCCTATATTATCGTCATACTGGTTGGCAGCATGGCCAACTGATATGATTTTAGACCATAGTGCCGTGATGGTCAAATGATTTAAGATAACAGAACCCTAAACCATTTCGAGAAAAAGATGGGCCGCGACAACTCCGCAGTAGCCTACGAATACCGGGCCATAAAAACCGATGCCCACCGGGAGGAGCGAAACACCGCCCGTCAGCAAAACAGCAGGGATTCGCGCTGACTTGTATATTGTTGTTTGCCAAATAGGATAGGACATTCAGTTGAAAATCAAAACTAACAGATATTGACAAATTATATAAAAACATGTTAGAGTACTTTAGGATTTGAAAGATGCGACTCCTCAAAAAGAAGGTGATAAGATGTTGTATGTCTAATAAATACTCATACAACAT
>JAJPYU010000041.1 GCA_021204765.1 Clostridiales bacterium | reverse complement strand
ACCATTTTCCAGCAGCATCCTCACGAAGCTCAATATCCTGAATGTGAAGGTATAATCCACCGCAATAGGTGTATCCCCTATAACTTCCCTGGCACGCGCGATTGCCGCAAGAGCCGCCTCCTTCTCACCGGAAAAGTCCGGCTTCTCTATGCCCAGAGCCCGGGCCAGCTTTCCATAATCCTCCTCCAACTCCCCAAAATCGTAAGTAAAGCTAAGATACAGATACTCTGTGCCCAGCCGCCGCTTTATATCCTCCGCCGCCTTTATGGCCACCGGCTCACAGACCAGGTTCAGTCCCGCCTCAGCCATGGCCATATAGTCGTCAAAAGTCCTGCAGCGATAGAGATCCCAGAGCTCACACCCGGCATCCTCCACCATGCGCACCAGCTCACAAGACGGTGAAATCTGCAGATTGCTGCCAATGATATTCACCTTCCCGGGATTCACCTGCCGCTTCTCCCACATGGCATAGAGCTGTATGCGCATCTTCTGGTCAGGGGTCACGCCGCTCTTTCTTAATGTGGGTATCATGTAGCAGTCCACGAAATGAATGTCGGGAAATCTCTCCCGCAGCGTCTTATATACTATCTTCTGGTCATATCCCATGAAAAAGTGCTGGCAGCTGATAAATATCTCTATGGCCTTCGGACGCACAGTCAATTTCCCAATAACGTCCGTGACGCCTTCTATCATCAGCTCCTCCATGCCGCCGTCCAGGACATTCTCCTCCCTGACCTGTATCGCAGAATATCTGTCCAGGGCATTCATCTCCGCCGCCGTCAGCACGACGCCCCGCAGGCACCCCAGGGCACAGACGAATATCATATGTGACTCGGGGATCAGCATCCCCGTATGCACGATATTCCACGTCCCCCGGGCCGGCGAACTGTATTCCAGTCCCTCCCGAAAAGGGGACGGAAATCCCGCCTCACTTATAGGCATACTCACCTGTTTGGTTGTCTCATTCTGTCCAAGTTTCTTTAACATAAAATCTCTTTGCCAGCCCCCTGAAGGCCTCCGCCACATCACTCTCAGGTTCCATCTCTATCAGCGTCATATTTCTTTCTTCCGCGTCCTGCACTAACTGCGAAAAGGGTATCTCCCCCGCGATATCTGTGTGAAAATCCCCGCACAGCTCCCGCACCTTGCGTTTTTCGTCCCTCGCATTCCTCTGATTCAGGATGATGCCTCCCAGCTTCGCATACCCTCTTCCCGCGAAATTCGTCACCGCTGTAGCGATATTCGCCGCGGCGTATATGGACATGTTCTCCCCGGAGGTCACTATATACACCTCATCCGCATACCCGCTTCTCATGGGCATAGAGAAGCCCCCGCAGACCACATCCCCCAGCACATCATAGAACACCACATCAGGCTGATATTTCTCGTATATCCCTTTGGCTTCTATTTTCTCCAATGCAGTGATAATCCCGCGTCCGGCGCAGCCCACACCCGGCAGCGGCCCTCCGGCCTCCATGCAGACTACCCCCGCATAACCAATTCCCGCAACCTCCTCCAGCGCGAATTCATCTTTCTTCTCCCGGTACGTCGCCAGCACCGTCGGCAATGCTTCTCCATGCCTCAAGCCAATAGTGGAGTCTGCCTTGGGATCACAGCCAATCTGCATGACGCGAAAACCCTGCTGCGCCAGCGCCACCGCCACATTGGAAACTATAGTAGATTTTCCAATACCACCTTTGCCATATATAGCTATCTTTTTCATAAAGCCTCCAACTCGTAAAATAAATCCCTTACTCCCTGGTATCCAAAAGGTTTATTTTCCGAATTCCATGGGACGTTCGGCACGTCCGGCTGATAATACGCGGCGTCCCGACCCAGGGTTATGTCTGCAGGGGAGCTGCTGACATCGTAGTTTAACATGGTCGGGGACAGGTTCGTGAAAATATGGGTCTGGGGGCTTAGGGATGCGATCTTTTTAATGTAAATGAAGTTCACCTCCGTCACCGTCCCATAGATCTCCGTGACCCGATGGCCATATCTTAAGAGAGCCAGGGAGAGCTCGAAGGGATCCGCATTGATCCACTCTCCCACAGCAAAGGCAGTGTTCGGATGGGCTGCCGTAAATGCCTCCACCGCGTCAAGCACCTCATCGTAATAGTCCGCGTCATCTATCTCCGCTCCCAGCGCCGTGCCCAGCAGACGGTACTGCTTCTGAATCTTATCTATCTGGTAGCAGCGGGTCAGCTCCAGGGAGGGGATGCCAAGCCGCTTTTTAAAATCCTCCGCCGCCAGTCGTGCCTCAGGATTAAGAACTATATTGAAATTCGCCTCCGCCATGGAGAGATACTCCTCAAAGCTTTTGCAGCGGGAAATCTCATGGATGGTCTCAATACCAAGACTTTTTAAGATCTCATATAGCTCAGTCCTGTCATCATAGGAAGCGAACTCTCCCAGGAGGTTTACTACCCTTTTCTTTCTCTCCCGCTTCTCAAGCAATGTGTAAACAGTTTTTCTCACCGCAGTCATGGGCGGCACCCGGCCTTCACGTGTCAGGGCATACATATAGCAGGGCAGCACCGGTACACCCGCCTCCTCAGAGGCCTTCCTGCACACCCGCTCCATGTCCGTACCCAGAAGGGCGTCCACGCAGGTAATGCATATCATCACAGCTGTAGGCCGCGTCTCACATGCCTCAACGACCTCCTTCACTGCCTGGGAAATATGATTCAAATGCCGTCCGGTGACTATATCCGTCTCATCCTGCAAGAGATAGAAGAATCTATCTCCATAGCCCGTGGGGCTGTCCAGCATCATGGTATTTCTCCCGCAGCACCCCGGAGCCACAAGGAGCATCACCGAACCCGGTATCGCCAGCCCTGCCCTCTTTACCCCAAACCCTAAAGCTCCCGGCGAATTAAACGCCAGCGTCGCAGGCGAACTGTATATCAGATGCTTTCCCGACTGCAGCTCACTCGGGATGTTCTCCCGACCCAGTGCTGATAAGGCTTCCGCTGTGATACTATAAACTCCATCTTTTTCTCTCATAAGCATATGTTACCCTGTATCAGGCTGATAAAAGCCATATTTTCTAACGTCACTGTGTAAATTGTTGGGCAGAAACGATCCGAAAAAAAACATCGACTTTTTTGCGGATTCGCCTTGCACGGCCCATCATCAATCTCCATGTCCTTCCGGCTTTTCCGCAAGCCGATTTCTCTCAAGAGTAACATCCGCATGCGCCAGGATCACAAAGTTTATCCCCAGCGGAACAAGCGCAAACCATATCGCCTTCGCCCCGAAAAAAGTGCAGCACACTGTCAGCAGTATTCCTCCTCCAAGGAAAACCAGCAGCATGAAGATATGGCTCAGTGCCCTCCTTAAAGAATTCCTGTCCTTGTGCCTTATAAATATTGAGATGGATATCCCTATCTGCCTTACATGGTTAGTGCAGAAGGTGGTCGCCATGGGTATGCCCTCCGCCTTCCGGAAAGTGTTGTACTGCATGGAGCAGATGAAGTTAATCATCACCTGCACCACCCTGTCTGTCACAGTGAGGGGTATGCATCCGATTATAAAGAGCACGATGATCTCCACTCCCACCAGGAAAGTGTCCCAGCGGAGCAGGTGCATCCTCTTCACCGGATTGGGGAGAAAGTCAGACACAAAGGCTCCCGCCACGTAAGCCGATATCGGCAGCAGATAATAAAGCCCCTGCTGCCACTCTCCCTTACCCAATGCCATGGCCATGAGGACCACATTGGCGGTCTGGGCGTTGCAGAAGACATTCCCCCGCAGATTGTAGGTATAGGCGCCCATCATCCCCGCCGCAATCATGAGCAGCAGAAAGACGCCCTTCTTCTCACAGGTCAGATACCTGTGCTTCTCGTGCTCCTCCAGTTCATGTATGGCACCCGGCTGCAAGTGCGACTCGCTGATCTCCATGCTCAAATCTCCTCGTTCAATAATTCATGTTTAATTAAACTATAATTTCTTACACTGTTCCGGGAGGATTTTGAGACTGCGCT
>JAJPYU010000227.1 GCA_021204765.1 Clostridiales bacterium | reverse complement strand
TTTGTGGAGAGATTTTTCTTGATCGCATCGTAGACATCGTAGGCCGTGATGGTCATCTCTATGGGCAGGCCTGAGACTACATCCAGTCCAACCACCTTCATCTGTCCCTCGAAGCCGGGAAAGGCAGAGCCTATCTCCTGCTTTAACTGGCAGGCAGTCCTCCTGCCGATCACCAGATTATATTTCTTCTTTACAAAGGAAATGATGGAATCATCCAGTCTGCTGCCGCCGAAATGAAGAAGCTCGGAAAGGACCAGCCCGCCCAGGGAGACTACTGAGATCTCCGTGGTATCGGCACCCATGTCAACTATCATGGCTCCGGTGGGCTCCAGGACATCCAATCCAAGGCCAAGGCCATCAGCTATGGGCTTATCGCAGAGCATGACATTCCTCGGCTTCATCCTGCTGCGGTAGAACAGGTCGTAGAAAGCCTTCTTCTCCACCTCCGTGATGTCCGTGGGAACAGCAACAATGAACTCCGCCCCGCGGACATGGCCCCGGGAATATTTCCCTAAAAGCTCTATCATCATGGCCTGCATCTGATTGTAGTCGGCAATAACGCCTGCCTTTACCGGGAAAGACACCCGTATGGTATCCGGAGCCTTCTCGTACATGGCGAAAGCGGCATTGCCGTAAGCGTAGAGCTGATTTTTATTTATCACCGCTATGGTATTCTTCTCGATGATGATCCGGCCGCTGTGTCTGTTGTAGACTTTCATATTGTAGCTGCCCAGATCAATACCGTAAATATTTGCCATATTACTCTCCTTTATTCTTCAGGAATCCGGCCTGGCAAAAACTGTAATAACATTTATCCCCGATAATGATATGATCCATCAGGGGAATCTCCAGCATCTTTCCGCATTCCTCTATTCGGCGAGTCACATCCCTGTCAGCCTTGCTGGGGGAAGGGTCTCCGCTGGGATGATTGTGCAGGAGAACGATGAATTCCGCCCGTTTCGCCAGAGCCGTTCTAAAGACCTCAGCAGGTGAGATCAGGGAAGAATTTGAGGTGCCAATGGAGATTTTCTCGTCGCCCAGGAACATATTCTTCCTGTCGAACATGAGCATCATCAGTATCTCCCGGCTCTCATGGCGCAGCTGTTCCATATAATGCCCGGCGATATCCTCAGGTCCGGAATAAATCCTGGACAGGGGGCGGGCCATGCCGGAAATGCGGCGGGAAAGCTCTCCCATGCATTTGAGCTGCACCGCTTTCACACTGCCTATCCCGCGGATGCTCATAAGCTCCTCAGGGTTAAGGCGTATGAGATTAAGGAGACCGTCCGGTGCAGCATTTAAGATCCTGTCAGCCAGGTCAGTACTCCTCTCTCCCTGGGAGCCTGAGCGCAGTATCACCGCAATGAGCTCAGCATCCGTCAGGGCACCTGGTCCGTAGAGCCGGCATTTCTCGTAGGGTCGCTCACTCTCCGGCAGTTCTTTCATTGTCAATGTTTTTTGCATAGCAAGTCCTTGTCTACTCTCTCATGCATGCAAACTTATGGTCATGATAACACCAAGAAGGTATTTTTACAAGACAATAACTTGTCATTTACCATTTCCTGCAGGGATTTGATGATGCCCAGCTTCGCGTGATACCAGGTAAGACCTCCCTGAAAATATACTGCGTAGGGCTCTCTCATGGGACCGTCAGCGGATAACTCAATGGATGAGCCCTGGAAAAATGCTCCTGCGGCCATGATGACCCGGCTTTCGTATCCGGGCATGTCCCAGGGTATGGGAATGACGTGGGCATCCACCGGAGCTGCAGACTGGATGCCCCGGCAGAAAGCCTCGAGGGCTTCGGGTGAACCTAAAGTTACTGCCTGGATGATATCGTGACGGGGCTCGCTGCCGTCGGGTATGACAGGAAAACCCAGAGATTCATATATATTGGCGGCGAAAATGGCACCCTTTAAGGCAGACGCCACCACAGTGGGAGCCATGAAAAGCCCCTGGTAGAATGAGCGTGTGACGCCGAGCGTTGCGCCCACCTCGGATCCGAGTCCGGGTGAAGTGAGTCTGTAAGCGGCATTGTCTATGCAGTCATGCCGGCCAACTATATAACCGCCGGTGGCAGCCAGCCCTCCGCCGGGATTTTTGATAAGGGAGCCCACTGTCATATCCGCTCCCACCTGGCTGGGTTCGATCTCCTCAACAAACTCCCCGTAGCAGTTATCCACCATACAGATAAGGTCAGGCTTGACGGACTTGACGAAAGCGATGAGAGAGCCTATCTGATCCACTGAAAATGAGGGGCGGGTCTGGTAGCCTTTGGAACGCTGGATGGAGACCAGGCGGGTTTTCTCCGTAATGGCGGCGCGGATGCCGCCATAATCGAAGCTGCCGTCGGGCAGCAGATCGACCTGGCGGTAAGTGATGCCGTATTCGGCCAGGGATCCCTTTGAGGGACGGATGCCTATGACGCTCTCCAGAGTGTCGTAGGGGGCTCCTGCCGGGGAGAGAAGTTCGTCGCCGGGGCGCAGGTTCGAGAAGAGAGCCAGAGCCAGGGCGTGGGTTCCGCAGGTGATCTGGGGCCGCACCAGGGCAGCCTCAGTGCCGAAGCAGGCCGCATATACCCGTTCTAATGTGTCGCGGCCGATATCGCCATAGCCGTAACCGGTGGAGGGGTTAAAACACTCCGCAGAAACGCGGCACTCCTGCATGGCGCGGATGACCTTTAACTGGTTGGCCTCCGCAATGGCATCCGCCGCCGCAAAACGGGGGCGCAGTGACTCCTCTATCTTCGCTGTGTAATCATATACTTCTTTGGAAATGCCAAATTTGGCGTACTCGTCGCATAACATAATGGCCTCCGTTTACCAAGTTAATTTTTTGGCGCTCGTATCAAACTGATGATTTTATCTAAAATATCTTCTTCTTTATTAAAATCTGCTTTATTTATCCAGATAACATCTTTCTCTCTTCTAAACCAGGTTAACTGCCGCTTCGCGAAGTGGCGGGTGTCGCGTTTGATCAGGCGGACGGCTTCGTCGTATGAGGTGAGCCCGTCCACGTAATCCAGGAGCTCCTTGTATCCCAGACCCTGCATGGAAGTCATTCCGCGGCGGCAGCCCCGGTCTTTAAGTGTGCGGACTTCGTCAAGGAGACCGGCGGAAAGCATCTCGTCGGCACGGGCATCGATGCGGCGGTAGATCTCGTCTCTGTCGTCAGTGAGGACGAAGTAGCGAAAGTCGTAGGGGGACTCTTTGGTTCTCTCGCCGGCGTTATGCTCTGAGATGGGCTGGCCGGACTTCTCGTAGTACTCCAGGGCCCGGATCGTGCGCTTCACGTTATTCTCATGGATAGCCTCAGCTGAGTCCGGATCCACAGCTGCCAACATTTCATGCAGCGCATGGGCACCCTCCCCGGCAGCGATGCGCTCGTAGTGTTCACGAATGGCTCTGTCCTCATCCTGCTCGGTGAAGTCGATGTCATAGACCAGAGCCTGGATATAAAAGCCGGTCCCGCCGACCACTATGGGCACTCTCCCGCTGCGATAGATTTCCGTCAGGGCCTCCTTTGCCAGCTTCTGAAAGAGCACCACATTGAACTCCTCCTCCGGGTTCAGGACATCTATGAGATAATGGGGTATGCCCCGCATCTCGTCGGGCCGTATCTTCGCAGAGCCGATATCCATGCCGCGATACACCTGCATGGAATCCGCTGAGATGATCGCGCCGCCGACTCTTTCCGCCAGGGATAGGGACAGCTCGGTTTTTCCGACTGCCGTTGGGCCAGTTAAAATAATCAGAGGCTTTTTTTCACTATGATTCATAAAAGTAAATTCCCTGCCATAGCGCCTTAAATTATACAATCCTTTTGAATTTCCGCTCTATCTCCTGCCTTGTCATTGCGATTATCACCGGCCTGCCGTGAGGACAGAAGTAGGGATTCTCCAGCCGCATCAGATCGTCTATCATCTGTGCGGCCTCGGCCTGGGACATGCGGTGGTTCCCCTTCACTGCGGCCTTGCAGGCGACTGACGCCAGCTTCCCGGCTATCAGATCCGGTGCCTCC
>JAJPYU010000105.1 GCA_021204765.1 Clostridiales bacterium | reverse complement strand
CCTGTCACCCTCCTACAGTTGATATGTACACAGCCCCTGTGCCCTCTGCGCCCTCTGCGTCCTCTGCGGACTGGATATAACAGATGTATACAAATGGACAAATAATAAAGCCAGCAGGGAAGTTGCTATGTTGTTATCCTGCACATTATACGAGGGTCAAATCTGCACATTATTTGAGAGGATAATACGGTATGAAGGTCTTGTCAGTCACATTGTTGTAAGGCATTTCTGCACATTGATATAGGGCGCTGTTGTTCTTGTCACATTATTTTATGGTAGACGGGAACAGCCCGCCGTGAAGGCGGGCTGTGATCAGTATCATACTCTGTCAAACGGGATCGCTACGCGGACACGGCTCTGCACGTACTGCCAGCATTCTTCGGCGATGCCTTTCTCTGTCAAGAAATCATTCAGGGCACGCATTTCGTATTCCAAGCTGTCCGCATAATCGTCCACGATCCGGAGCTCCTCCTCCATGGTACAATAGCGATCCATCTTCTCACGTAGATCCTCTTGCTTCGATATCACCTGCCAATGGATCATGCCCATGATTTTTTTGTCCCTGCGGTAGGTCTCCAGGAAGCTGTCCCTCGAAGTGTTTTTGATGAACGGTGAGCCGGGACTATCGTACACACTATGGCCAGACTCGACCCACTTCCGCAATATGCGTTTCTCCTCATGGGTCACATATTGTCCATCCACATAAGGCCTGTACTGCTTATAATGGAGCTTTGGGTCATCTCTATGATAGCTTCTCTCATCCATACAGGCCCTGTGGAACGGACAGTTCTCCGGGTCACAGGCAAGTACTGGCTCTGACTTCAACACACAGTATACTTTCTTCTCCAAGTGGATATCATCTCCTTTGTGGATATACTGGCTCTCAGCCCAGTTCACATTCGTTGATCGCCTGCATAGCGATGTCGGCGGTGATGTAGTCGGCCTTGCGGTTGTCGCCGATGAGGAGACTGGCGTTGCAGAGCTTGCTGATCTGCCGGACAGTTCCATCTGCCGCATTGAGGATAGCCTCCACAGCATTATCCTCGAAGACGGTCTGCCGGCAGCCGGCACCCTGGAGCTTCGCGGCGATATACTGCCGTCCCTCTTCTTTCGAGATGCCCTCCATCTGGTAGTTCATGACGATACGCTGCCTCAGGGGCTCATGGATATTCAGGCGGAGCGTGGTAGTCAACTGAGGCAGGCCAGCCAGCAGGACGACCGCCCGGTCACGGGAATCCATCTCAAAATTGAAGATGATCTTAAGGTCGTTCAGGATGGCGCTGCTGGCATAGTTGGCTTCGTCAATGATGATGACAGGCGTCTTACGCTTCTCGATGGACAGCTGGCCGATCGCCTCCTGGATGAGGCGGAAATTCTCCGGTTTGCGATAGGCCGGCGCAGTACCGAGACCATATGCGAGATTGCGATAGAAATCCTGTACTGTCAATGTGGAGAGGCATGTGTAGACGACCTTGTACAGGGACGGATTAAGTCCATTGGCCCAGGAACGGATGGCAGTCGTCTTACCTTTGCCTGGGCCCCCCGTAAGGAGCCCAAAGCCTTTGGTGCTCGCCAGATAATCCAGGCGTACGATCACCTCGTCGTAGTCATGGTTCTTCACGATGATCTCTTTGGAATTCTTGAGGAACGGATTGAATTCCAGACCGTAACGTACATGGTAGTCCATATCAGTCTTCACCTCCGTTCAGGCATGCCTTCTCGTGCTTCTTGAGGAGCCGGATGGGGGCGAGGTCACCATAGGCTCCCACGAGGTAGGTGCGCTTCATGTCCAGCGAATAGCGGATGCGGATGCACTGCTCGGCGAAGCGGTGATCCACCTCGTACTCGACGTTGTTGATGATGACGGCGTTGTCTTCAGAGATCTGACACTTGACTTCGAACAGGAAGCTGTTGTCGAATTCCTCTTGAGAGAGCCTGTGGATGTACTCCGGCTCAGAGAAGAAACAGTCTATAGGGGAAATGCCCTCCCGCCTGGAGCACGGATCCCAGTTATAGCGCTGCACATAGGCGTAAAAACTGTCCCGCAGTTCATCCAGAGAATGGAAGTCCCGCATGTCCAGCGCGGCTTCCCACCGCTTTTGCGTATGTCGGAACCAGGTATCGCTGCAGGCTTTGCCGAAGTGCCACGCATAGGGCCAACCATACTTGGCAACAGCGGACTTCATCACAGACATGATATCGACGAGACCGACATTGAAGAAGAGGTCTGCACCAACGATGAGGTCGCTGACCTCGTCCATGATAATGAGGATGCTGACCCTGTGTTTCGAGCCGTCCTCGGTCTGCAGGGACGGGCCAACGCCGATATCACCGCACCAGGCACCATTGATGTGGCACAGCCTTAAAAGGCCCGTATCGTGCTCCTGCACATGGTCATACACGTGGTCCTGCACGTAGAGCTGTGGACGTCCCGGAAGGTACAGCCGGGAACACAGCTCATAACGTATGTAGGGGCGTTTCATTAGTCTTCACCCCCACTCAGATAGACCTTCTCACGCTTGATGTACGCATTCTCGTGCTTGTTGAGGAGTCGGATAGGGGTGAGGTCGCCATTGGCCTCCACGACGTAGATGTCCTTCAAATCCGGCGAATAGCGGAGACGGATGCGCTGCTTGGCGAAGCGGTAATCTACCTCGTACTCAACGTTGTCAATGACGACGACGCTGTCTGCAGAGACCCGGCGCACGACTTCGAGCAGAAAGTCGGTGTCGATCTCTTCCTGGGAGAGCCTGCGGATGTGATCCGGCTCGGAGAAGAAACGTTCCTGAGGGGTCTGGCCCTTCAGTGAGGAGTGCGGAGTCTGGTTGTAGCGCTGCACATAGACGTAGAAACTGCCCCGCAGTTCATCCAGAGAATGGAAGTCATGCATGTCCAGCGCAGCGACCCACCCGTTCTTTGCACTGAGGAACCATCTCTCGATTTTTGCCTTATTTTGGGGAGAATACGGAGGATCATAGTAGGTCGTAGAGCCGAGCCTGGCGGTGAGGAGCTCCATCTGCCGGTTACGATAGTTCTTGCCATTGTCGAAGTGCCAGACGGAGGGCCGGCCATACTTGGCAACGGCGGACTTCATCACGGACATGAGGTTGACGAAGTTGTCATTGAAGAAGAGGTCAGCGCCAACGATGAGGCGGCTGGCATCGTCAATGAGGGCGATGATGTAGACTCTGTGCTTCGAGCCGTCCTCAGTCCGCAAGTACGGGCCGACGCTGGAATCACCGCACCAGACCTCATTGATATGAGGCCGTTCGTAACGGCGCCTATCGCGATTCTGGGGGGAAGCCTGTTCGGCGCGGATGGTGTTCACGAACCGGTTGACAGTGGCCTCTGAGACGGCACCCTTGGTGATGCTACCTTCATCCAGGAGCTGCCGGTGGATGCCGGCCGCAGACAAACGGGGGAAGTGCTCCACGTAGTAGCGGATCGTTTCCTGCAGTTCCTCGTCTAGGACCCTGGGATGCCCACAGTCTGCGCGGCTCGAAGGCATGAGCGCATCCAGCCCACCGTCCCTGTACAGGTAGTACCACTTCTCGATCGTTCCGGGTGCGAAGTGCCGGATGTCACCATCCGGGGCAGTGACTCCCTTCTCTGAAGCCTCACGGAAGTATGCGTTCAGAGACGCACAGTCATCCTGAAGACCAGAGACGACGGGTGCGATGGCTGTGTACCGCATCAAGGCGATGTCTTGTTTCTTTTTTTCGTCCATATCGGACCTCCTTTCGGGTCGATGCTTATATCTTAAGCACCCTGGGGAAGCCTGAGAAGGAACTCCTATGTGGTCGTTACAAAAAGTTGATTTGGCCCTCTCCTGATCTGCATGAACTGCTGCCTGAACTCGGCGAAACACCGCTTGACCAGGTCTGGGATGGAACTCAAGGTCGCGCCTGCGCTCTTGACCCGTTGTCGCCAGTGATCGCAGTAATGTCTCTTAATGCTGTAAATGGTATCTGCACTGACCGATGGATTCTCATCCATTATCCTTGACAGGCTCAGCCCAGACTCTACAGACCTAGCT
>JAJPYU010000078.1 GCA_021204765.1 Clostridiales bacterium | reverse complement strand
ATCCAGACCGGTTTCCCCGCCTGTATCGTAATTATCTGATCTGGACAGAAATCAGCGCATTTACCGCAGCCAATACATTCTTCACCAACGCTAAACGACTTCGTCTTGCGTATTTTATTGTATCCGGCTCTCATCATGCGGATTCTTTTTTCATCCTTTTTCGTTACCGTAACTGCCTCCGGAGTTTTCTGCCTGTCTCTGATCTGCTCAATCACTTTGTCAATCTCCGGCTCGGCCGCCGCAAGGCTCACAGCCACTTTCTCCGAATCACTCACATCAAAAAGAGGCGTATATGCAGTCAGCATACGTACCTGGAAAGCAGCCAGAAGCTGAATACCCTTACCGCCAAGCACAATGGCCAGCTGCTTAGAAACATTCCCGGCATCCCGGCCATAGGTGACCACATGCCAGACATAATGACCGGCAGTCTCATCCAGACTCAATCGATCTATAAATGTCAGAATCGCCTCCGGCATAGATGTCAGATAAACCGGTGTGACAAATCCCACCATTTCATCCTCTTTCAGCGGAAATTCATATGTGTCGCTGCGAAGGCAATCATTGATGGAAATAACCTGTTCATCCAGTTCTGCCGCAATTCTATTTGTAACATACTGGCAGTTGCCGGTAGCAGAAAAATAAAAAATCATACCGTTTGCTTCTTTCTTCCTGTAATGATCAATAGCACACTTGGGCTGACCATCATGTCGTTATTTATTCCCTCTGGAGCACTTCTCTGCATCAACGGCAAGAACCAACATCAGCACGCAAAGAGCATCATTCGGATCCAACACATCAATGACATACGTATCTGTCAGGTGGAACAGCTCCTTTGACACTGTGGCAATTGGTTTTCCTCCGGCACCCGTGACACGATAATCCCATTCCCAGATGTTTCCTTCCATATGCCAGCCGTTGTACTCAACATTATATTTGGGCTTAAGAACGGTGAGTTCCCTGCTGATACAGCCAACATACCGATTCCCCAGATACATCTCGAATTTCGGCAGCAATCTCAGGACTTTTTCCTTCACCGTTCCCAATTCACACCTGTCAGGGCTGAATATTTTCAGGCAATGTCCCCAAGACAGTTGGCCTTTCACAATATAAACCGTATTCCCAGCCTCATCATATATATCATAACTGTCAAACCACGAAAACAGTCTTTGCTTAAAAAGTAGTTTCATATCCTCACCCCTTTGCCGGTCAACGGGGTCAGCTTTACTGTATCGCCTTTACGCAATGAGCAATCTTCCGAGCGGTAATATCGGATTTCTCCTGACTCTTCCTGTAATTTAGCGGACTCCAAAGCCTCCTCATAGTCATCCTCTGTTTCATAATCCTCTGGGGTAAAGCCATAGCCGGAGCCATCTTCACATTCCTCTCGCCAACTGTATTTCGCCATATACAACGCTTCGTTGTAATCATCTCTGGTTTCGTAATCTTCCGGCGAGATTCCGTATTCAGAACCATCCTCGCAATTCATACGCCATGCGTATTGATTATTTCCCTTATGTTCAAAACTATCTACAGAAAATAATGGATCATCGTCATCAACATGCGTGGCGTCGTCTAAATCGAACGCTCCCATTGCTCCCAGCATCGCACCCGTCCGGATGACATCATTCGTAGTTTTCATCCTGCCGGTTCCGATGCCAACCGCGGAGACAGCATAAGGATTAACTTTGCCTCGTTCAGAATAATGATGTTTTTTCTCCATACTGGAAGCTATGGCCGCCATCGTCAGTCCGCCTGCGATATCGATCATTGTATTGAAAGGCTCCGGACACTTTGTACTCTTCTTGTGCTTATGCGAGGAACTCTTTCTTTTCTTGGCCATTGATCACAGCCCCCTTTACCGCAATCTGCAAAATCATTCAACTCCCAATGCCTTAAACACCGCATCCTCTGCACTGTTATAGAAAATGAGATTAAAGCTGCTGATCAGATCCGCCGGCACTGTTCCCAAATCGGTAGCTGATGTCATAGGAAGAAGCACCTTCTTAGCCCCACTGTCCAGACACACCTGCAGCACATTCGCCAGTTCATCCACTTTAATCATAGTACCGCTGATACTGATCTCTCCCAAGACAGCAAGAGATGAGAGCGTTGGTTTGCCCAGAGCAATAGAACACAGCGCTACCAATGACGGCAATGCCAGTTTTCCGGTCATTCCAATCCCCTGCAAATCCTGATAGTTGATGATGTAATCCTTCGTAGTAGTGCTGATGCTGCCGCTGATCCGGTTCCCGTTAGCCTTCAGGAAATTAAAGGCAGTATTCGTTGCCTCACGACAGTCACGGTCGGAACCAATGCCCGTGCGTTCAAACTTCCCATTCCCCGGAAGCATCTGGCTCTCTAACCGGAATGCACCGATCATACCGGATTTTCCCTGAGAAACGGTATACACCTGTCCAGGATTGCACATACCCTCCGGGATCAGCTTGCCGCCGCCCTGCTCCGGGACTGAGACGTAGTGTTCCTCAAAAGTTTCGTTATCAATGTAAGAGAAGTTTACATCATAAAACTCCATTCCGCCCAGCTTTTTGAGCTGCTCCTTAACCCGACGGCGAAGTTCCAGTGATAATTGAAGGATCTCCTCCAGTTCTTCCTTTGAATACTCGCCGTCCGGATAGATCAGTTTAATGAATCCACCTACCATCTTTCTGACAGCGATGGTATCACGCTGGTTCAGATTTTTTCCCAAGTGGAAATATTTATCCAACGCATCGCCGTATTGCTCTTTACGCAGTTCTCGAATGAACTCTGCCAGATAATCGGTGATAAAGCCATAATCATCCGTAAAATGTTCCGGACGAAATTTCGGGATCTCCCAACCGGGAATATAGCAGTGCATCCGGTCTAAAAAAGCAGTGTCCGTCCCCATCTCCGGAGGGAATGGATCGAAGAGACTGGATGTCTTCAGCAACACATCCACGCTCTGATTGATATTTCCGACAAACACCATGGAGGCCGAAGCAGATTTCTCCTCCTTGCCACGAGCGAAAGAACCGGAAGCCATGTAATCCTTCATGATCTGGACGCCATCTTTATCTTTGAAATTGATACCTGCAACCTCATCAAAGGCCACACAATCCCAGAGGCCTACCAGGCCGACCGTCTTTTTGGCCATGTTATAAAACAGGTTTGCCACGGTGGTCTGACCACCGGAAACCAGAATGCTATTCGGAGAAATTTCTTTGTAAATATGGGATTTGCCTGTACTGCGCGGTCCCAGCTCGCAAAGATTAAAATTGTTCTCCACCAGCGGCAGCATCCTCGCCAGAAGCAGCCATTTCACCCTATAATCCAGTTCATCCGGCTCCATGCCGATGGAGCGGAGCATAACATCAATCCATTCCTCTTTCGTGAATGCCTTCCGGCCATCTTTCAGATCCTGTATATCCACATGTGGCATTTGAATAGGCGTTAACTTACGGATACGAATCGGACTTCCGTTTTTCTTGTCCTCCTCTATATACTCATATTCCAACTGGATGATGCACCATATGCCCCCGCAGAGCAGCCGGTCATACTTAGTCGGATACTCCTCGGCAATAGGGATCTTCTTCAAGCCCAGGTTGGAGAACTCCGCTTCATACTGGTCATCCCGGATATTCAGGCTGACTGTCAGCTTGTCGATAACCGTATGGCTACCGCGCTGACGGAGCTTTGAGAGAATTTTCTGAGCCTCATCCGGCCGCACAAAATTATCCGCCAGGATGCGCTTCACATTTTCCACGCCGCGTTCAATAATATCCTCATCATCGGAACTGCAGTATTGCCCCAGAAGAAACTCCAGGACATATACCGGAACATTCGCTCCTTCTTTTATTTTCTTTGTCAGATCTTTGCGCACAATCCTGCTGTCAAAACACTGCCGGAGCTTGCCTTTTATAATTTCTCTGGAACTTGCCATCTCATCCATCATCATACTCCTTAGCTAAAGAAATCAAAATCATCCACCGCAAAAGCGATATCTATCTGGAATTCTTCCTTTACCGGCATTTGCAGGCCGCTTTCGTCCGCGATCACCAGATAATAGCTGGCTTTACTGTCATAT
>JAJPYU010000245.1 GCA_021204765.1 Clostridiales bacterium | reverse complement strand
AGATTACCGTTACCATGGCCCAGCTGGCGCAAAAGTCTGATTTCTCAAGGGAGAATATCCAGCGTGTGGCGGAGGAAATCCTGACTCTGCACGAGTCCCAGCAGGAAGTACTCCTTTCTGCCACAAACAGCACCCAGGAGATCGAGAGCCGGGAGAAAGAGATAGCAGAACTTACGACTTCTCTGGAAAATGATGCGGGACGCAGGGAAGCTCTGGTCGAGGGACTTAGCGCCTGCACAGGGCAAAAGGAGAAGATGACTGAGGACCACAAAGATTTCTTTGAACGGCGTGAGTATCTTTCCCAGGAGATGGCAAGGCTTGATAAGGAGATATTCCGCCTGGAGGATCGTAAGGAGAAGCTGGAGCACACCAGAGAGACCCAGACGGATTACATGTGGCAGGAGTATGAGCTGACCCGCCATGAGGCCGTAAAACTTAAGGCAGATGATCTGCCGGGAGCCGGGGAGCTTAAGAAGAGGATAAGCGAGCTTAAAGGCGAGATCCACAAGCTGGGCGACGTCAATGTGAACGCTATCGAGGAGTACAAAGGGATTTCCGAGAGATATGAATTCCTGAAGGGCCAGTATGAGGACTTGAAAGAGGCGGAAAAGACCCTGACGGATATCATCGCCGAGCTGGATGACGGCATGAAGAAGCAGTTTTCCGAGAAATTTGCCGACATTCAGAGGGAGTTCGATAAGACATTTAAGGAGCTTTTCGGAGGCGGCAAAGGCACCCTGGAGCTGGCAATGGATGATGAGCACGACATACTGGACTGCGGGGTGGGCATCATCGCCCAGCCTCCGGGCAAGAAGCTGGTGAACATGATGCAGCTCTCCGGAGGGGAGAAGGCCTTAACGGCCATAGCCCTGCTCTTTGCCATACAGAACTTAAAGCCGTCTCCCTTCTGCCTGCTGGATGAGATAGAGGCGGCCCTGGATGACCCCAACGTGGTAAGGTATGCGAGGTATTTGGGGAAGTTGACGAAGAACACGCAGTTTATAGTGATTACACACAGGAGGGGCACCATGAATGCGGCGGATCGTTTATACGGGATCACAATGCAGGAAAAAGGAGTATCAGCCCTCGTATCGGTGAATTTAGTTGAGAAGGATTTAGAGGATTAGAGTTATGGGTGAAGAAAAAAAGGGATTTTTTAAGCGTCTCGCAGCGGGTTTAAGTAAAACGCGCTCCAACATCGTGTCAGGTCTGGACTCTGTCTTTAAGGGATCGTCTAAGATAGATGACGAGTTCTATGAGGATCTTGAAGAAATCCTTATCATGGGTGACATCGGTGTCAACGCCACGGAGGAGATCCTGGACAATCTCAGGGACCAGGTGAAAGAGCAGCATATTAAGGAGCCTGAGGAGTGCAGACAAATCCTGATAGACAGTATAAGGGAGCAGATGGGGACCGGGGAAGTGGATTACCGCTTCGAGACGGAGAGGTCCGTGATACTGGTCATCGGGGTCAATGGAGTCGGAAAGACCACTACTATAGGGAAGCTGGCGGCGAAGTTTAAGGCTGACGGCAGGAAGGTGATCCTGGGCGCAGCGGACACATTCAGGGCAGCAGCGGGAGAGCAGCTTACCGAGTGGGCTCACCGGGCCGGCGTGGAGATAGTGGCAGGCCAGGAGGGCTCTGACCCGGCGTCGGTGGTCTACGATGCGGCCCAGGCGGCGAAGGCGAGGAATGCGGATGTCCTGATGATAGACACGGCGGGACGGCTTCACAATAAGAAGAATCTCATGGAGGAGCTTAAAAAGATCAACCGCATCCTGGAGCGGGAGTACGGCGACGCTCACCGGGAGACCTTTGTGGTGCTGGATGCCACCACCGGACAGAATGCGCTTAATCAGGCAAGGCAGTTTAGCGAGGCGGCCAAGATCACGGGAATAGTGTTGACAAAGATGGATGGGACTGCCAAAGGAGGTATCGCTGTGGCGATACAGGCCGAGTTGGGCATTCCCGTGAAGTACATAGGGGTCGGGGAGACAATAGAGGATCTGCAGCGCTTCGATGCGGACGAATTCGTAAAGGCGCTTTTTGGGCGATAAGCGACGAGGATGCGACTATGTGCAGAGACTTTGACTGCTCGCAGGCAAAAGGCTCTGCGTAAAGTCGCATTTGAGTGCAACGGACACCGAAAAATGCGAAGCATTTTGAGGTGCTCGTCGCTTTTCGCAAATATAGTTGTTTTTAGGAAAGCAGGATTTAAATATGGATGATATGTTAACTCTCAACAGATTCGAGGAAGCCAGTGAAATAGTAAAAGACGTAACTCAGGATACTAAATTGATTTACAGTGAGTTTCTGAGTGAGAGATATGGCAATAAGATTTACCTGAAGCCGGAGAATATGCAGTTCACAGGGGCGTATAAAGTCAGAGGCGCGTATTACAAGATAAGTACCTTAAGTCCCGAGGAGAGGGACCGCGGGCTGATCACGGCCTCTGCCGGGAATCATGCCCAGGGCGTGGCCTACGCTGCGCAAAAATTCGGTGCGAAAGCCACTATCGTCATGCCCACCACGACGCCGCTTATCAAGGTAAACCGCACCAAGAGCTATGGCGCAGAGGTGATGCTCTACGGTGACGTCTACGACGAGGCTTACGTTAAGGCTGTCGAGCTGGCCGAGGAGCAGGGGCTGACATTCATCCATCCCTTCGACGATCCGGCGGTGGCTACAGGCCAGGGTACTATCGCTATGGAGATATTCAAGGATCTGCCCCTGGTGGAGTACATACTGGTGCCTATAGGCGGAGGCGGCCTGGCGGCGGGTGTCTCGGTGCTGGCGAAGCTGCTCAATCCGAAGATAAAGGTCATAGGCGTGGAGCCTGCCGGGGCGGGCTGCATGCAGGCATCCATCGAGGCCGGTCACGTAGTCACCCTGCCGAACGTGGCGACCATAGCCGACGGCACCGCTGTAAAGACTCCCGGAGAGCACATCTTCCCCTATGTCCGCGACAATCTGGACGATATCATAACAGTGGAGGACGATGAGCTGGTGGTGGCCTTCCTTGACATGGTGGAGAATCACAAGATGATAGTGGAGAATTCAGGACTCCTGACTGTGGCGGCCCTAAAGCATCTGGACGTGAAGGACAAGCGCATAGTATCAATCCTCAGCGGCGGCAACATGGACGTTATCACCATGTCCTCCGTGGTCCAGCGCGGCCTTATCTTCCGCGATCGCATATTCACGATCTCGGTCCTGCTCCCGGATAAGCCCGGCGAGCTGTCCCGCGTCTCCGGAATCGTCGCCGCTCACCAGGGCAATGTCATCAGGCTGGAGCACAATCAGTTTGTGTCCTACAGCCGAAATTCCGCCGTTGAATTAAAAATCACTATGGAGGCTTTCGGCACTGAGCACAAGCACGAAATCATCCAGGCCCTCAAAGACGAAGGCTATGATGTAAAACTGGCAGAAGCAGTATTATAAAGACTTCATGAATTCTATTTCCCAAAAATGAAAAAAGTTGATTTTGTAGCTGTAAAGCACAGCGAGAAAATTTATATCCAGGTCTCAGATGATATCACGCAGGAGAAGACATTTAAGCGTGAGGTGACTCCACTTCTGGGAATAAAGGACGCCTACCCGAAGCTGCTTATTGCCCGCACCAGGCACGATGAGTACCAGTATGAGGGGATACGGGTGGTGGATATTTCACAGTGGCTGCTTCAGTGACTAAATTATATATTTCCAATGGAGGGGCAGACTGTGGAAACAAATTGGCTGACCGATGACCAGCGAAATGACATGGATATGATATGGGGAAACAAAAGTGATTATAGTTATTCCACAACTATTGTATATAACAATTACCCCTGGCCTGACCCCACTGATAGTCAAAAACAATTAATCGAGAGTACAGCGCAGGCAATTCTGGACGTAATTAAGCGCCATCTCGATTGAGATGGCGCTTATGTTATGGGGACGGCAGGACTCGAACCTGTGACCTCCTACACGTCAAGCAGATGCTCTCCCAGCTGAGCTACGTCCCCGTGTTTTTTATCATATATGAAAATGAGAAAGAATGCAAGCCTGAATTTTCAATAAGGGTCCCTATCACGTAA
>JAJPYU010000127.1:8850-18612 GCA_021204765.1 Clostridiales bacterium | reverse complement strand
ACGTCGGCCTGATGATCGGCTGGGGCTTCGGTGTTGCCTGCATGACCGGCGGTGTCCCCACCATGCATCCCTGCATCACCTCTTTCGCATTCGGCCGTCGTGAGTACCAGGCTGCCAACCGTATCATTATGGCTATCCAGCTGATCCCTTCAGCACTGGCTGCTATGATGATGGTTACCCTGATCGGCATGGGTAAGGGCCGTGTGGCATGGATCATCCTTCTGGTCATCATCATCGTCGGTATCATCGATACTCTTCCGATGCTGAAGTGGAAAGATGCCAACGCTGCGGACCGTATGTACGGCGACAAATAATTAAGTTTAACATATCGAAAACCTTACAGCCCATACAATAAAGGCGGCTCCTGCGGATGCAGGAGTCGTCTTTAGCTATGTTTCTGCATTAATGTCTGCCGCCTCGCCTACGTCTTCAAACAGATATATTCCGTGACTCCCATGGGGCATAAAAAAGAGGCTTAAGAGGGATTGGAAAATATAAAAATACGACGAAAAATATAACAAAAACTTTCACTCTTTTCACATAAAATTTCATGTAAAAATTCCCATTATTTCTTTATACTTGTATTATCAGTTGACGTATCTGGAGCCATTTGCAGTTCCGATATTTTCATGGGACAAAAGTGCGGCTGCATGATGCGGCGGAACATTATAAAGAAAGGACATGATGCATTATGAAAACACTTGAGATTATCAAGACAAGCGTAGCCAATGACTACACATCCACAGCCATGGCTTCCACCGTCATTGGCGCAGAGTACAGGCTGGACGGCGTGGATGGTTCCATTGCCGCAGCTGAGGGCAAGGCTCTTGTACTGGTAGTGGACGGCGTCCAGAAAGACCTTCTTCCCGGCAAGACCTACGAAGTAGAGGCTGACTGCAGGATCGCTGAAGTCGGCGTTTACAAGATTGGCGGTCCCTCCGCAGCTCCCTGGTCAGGCGCCAAAGAGGAAGAGAAAGCTACCTACTATTTCCGTCAGGCTCTCCTGGTAAAGGACGGCAAGATTGTGGACGACTACTCCATCCCCGAGCTGATCTCCGGCGAGTATGATGCCGCTAAAGCTGACGGTATCACCCTTAAATCTGACGGTGCTCACTTCAACGGGATCATCGTTGACGGCACAGATTATGAGATTAAAAACGCAAAGCTGTATGCCAAAGGCGACGGCGGCGACGACCTCTCCGGTTGGGGAGCACTTATCATGGCTGACAACAAGACACATATGGAGATCAAGGACTCCTACATCCAGACTGAGGGCGCCATCCGCTGCGGACTTTACACCAACAATACTTCCGTCGTGACTGTAAAAGACAGTGTCATGTATTCCATTGAGACTCCGGATACTTATGATGAGTTCAACAATCTGACTCCGGCAATGATGAAGCGTGTACCTTTCGCACTTGGTATGGAGGGTACAGTTCGTACACTGAACGTCATGGGCGACGCCCAGGGAATTTTCAAGGACAGCATCGTGGTTTCCACCGGATGGGGCGCACTTTCCTGCGATTCCGGTACAGCTTATGACCTTTGCCATACCTACTGTCTGGACACCGACAACGTCCTTTCCGGTATCGGTACCCTGGAAGTAGCCCGGGAGGGCAAGGAGTATACCGCTACCCGCGAGGTGAACGGAGTGAAGTATGGTTTCACAGTAGGCGGATCCGGATATATGACCTACGCTGACTCCGGCGTCCACAACAGGTATGCCAACAGTGAATTTTATTCTCCCGACTACATCCAGATCATGGGCTCCGGCCGCAGCGGTTCCGAGTATATCAACTCTTACCTGAATGCCGGCCATAACTGCTTCATGACACAGCAGTCCGCAGGCGGCACTTACGAGCTGAAAGATTCAAAGATCGACACAGTGGATGCTCTGCTCCAGATCAAGTCCGGCGCAGCCAACACCGGTTTTTCCAACATTATCGCTGATAACACAGAAATCAATTTCTCCGGCACTTCCACCCGTTCTAAGGACGGCATCCTGGTAGAGCTGGTCGAGTCCGATGACGCCGGGAACCCGGGCATCACCACCTACACCATCAACGATCACGCCGATGAGGCTGAGGCTACTTTAAGTTCCATCACCGACTGCAACGCGACCTTTAAGAACGGCAGCTACAAGGGCGACATTTATAACTGCATCTATAATTACAAGCAGGTACTTAATGTAGCCATCGAGAATGCCGATGTGACCGGTGTCATCTCTTCCTCTCAGGCTGTCCATGTAGACCTTGAGGGAAATCTGGTCCCCAACGGCACAGTCCTTAACGCATTCCTGGGCTCCAAAGAGTATGATCACTGCAGATACAATGCAGAGCAGGGCGGACAGGCCGGCGACTGCCTGATCATCGGACGTTACTGCCACACCGCGGCTCCGCAGCTGAATAACCCGATCAACGTGACCATCACAGGCGGTACCTGGAATATCACCGGCGATTCCTATGTACAGGATGTGACAGTTGAGACTCTTGCACAGATCGCTGCAGCAGCTCCTGTTACAGTCACAGTGAAGAGCCTGACTGTGGGCGGCGAGGCCTGTGCAGACGGCACTTACACTGATGGCAATGTCACTATCGTCGTTGACTCCACCGAGATTGATGTCGTGGATAACGGCATCTGCGATGCGGGTCAGACCTACGGCAACGTGGTCTACACCTTCTACGGCCAGATGGAGGACGGCTCCATGGATTCCAAGTCTTTTACCGTAAAGCGCCAGAACTTCATCGACGGCAAGCTGTACTACACCATCACTCCGGCTGAGGGCTACGAGATCATTTCCATCACCCCTGCAGGCGGCGAGATCTCCGTGAACACAGCTACCGGCGAGCTGGAGGCTTATGCCAATGTCATCGCTCCCGATGACGGTGCCAAAGAGATGTCCGTGACAGTAGTACTGAAGAAGTGATATTACAGTTAACGGAGGCATGGTACTGAACATGTTCCCCTCTCTCCTGAGAACTATCCCGGGATGAGTGTAGATACCCGGCCGGGCTCCTTTCCCCGGCCGGGTAAATTATTTTTAAAGGTAATTATTTATGAGAAAAATGATCAGTTCGGAAATCAGCAATCCCCTGCGCAATACCGGTATAGGTCCCCGTTATCAGAACGAGGATTTTCTTCGTATGTTAAAGACGGAGGAAATTGAGACAGAGGGAGTGTTTTTCACCGCACTTTTTATAGGGATAAGGGCGGATCAGACAGATGAGAACCGTTGGGCCACCTACTGGGCGTACAGTCAGGTATGCACTGCCGTCCAGGAGGAGATAAGGTCGCTTTTTCATGAGAAGGGAATTGGATTTCCTGTTTATCATGATATGGATTACATACGTCTTATGGGAGTGTTTCCTGAAGAGCATTTGGAAGATTTTACGGCATATTTTCTGGAGCCGATCATTAAAAAAGTGCAGACAGATCAGGATATACCTCTCTGCCTGGGAGTGGGTATACCCACCGATGATTTAAGTCAGCTGAAGACTTCCTATCAGGCGTCCCAGTATGCCTTCGAGCTGTATTTCTTTGAACCCGGACAGATCATAGAGTTTCAGAATATTCACAGGGATTTTAATGTGTCGCCGGATGTTTATTATGATCTGGTGGAGGATGCTTTCAGGGCCATACTTGCAAAGGATAAGCTGGTATATGAAAGGATCATCGCTGTAGTGGATCTGTTGGGAGAGATCCACTATGGGAACTGGAGGGCAGTGGTCATGCGGACTCTGGACTACTGCGGAGTCCTGACTTCCAGGCTTTACCGCTATCATTTGCTGACCGGAGATTTTTTCAGGACTCAGGATGAACTGCAGGAAGAGGCTTTCAGCCAGATGACTTTCGCAGATCTGAAGACACTTATCCGCAGGCATTTTTCTGATCTGCTGCCCCAGATATACCAGACTGACAAACCTTCAGGCAAGTCCATGGTGGAAAAGGTGAAGCTTTACATGGAGGAAAATTATATGGACAATCTTTCCGTAGAACAGCTATCCGGGATAGCCTGTGTCAGCCCCAACTATTTCAGCCATATGTTCAAGCGTGAGACCGGGAAGAATTATAAGGCCTACCTCACCGAGATACGGATGCAGAGAGCTCAGGACCTGCTGCTGGAGACTGACCTGATGGTTTATGAGATCAGTGAGATGGTGGGGTATAACAATACCAGGACTTTCGTGGATGCGTTTAAGCAGACTTTCTCCATGAGCCCTGTGGATTTCAGGAAGAAGCAGAAGCTAAAATAATGTCTTATAGGAAAGAAGACCTGCAGGAAAGTTCCTGCAGGCCTTCTTTTTATACCGCATTTATTGGGATAGGAGAAAATGTAATTACTCTGCTTTCGCTTTCTTATCGTTACCGTACATACGATCCGCAGCGTTGGCATCCTTTAATCCCAGCATGGTCAGCGTGGAGATAACACCCGCTGCGATGATGCAGATCAGTATGATGAATGCCAGATTGGCCTTGCCCATACCGATCAGGGTAATCATCATCATTGCCGCGAAAGAGTAGGGGATCAGCTGGATAGCCATGATGATACGGTTGGCTGACTGATACTCACGACGTCCGAATGCAAATGATGTGATGCAGGGATGAAGGGTGGGCACGCCGCCGGTCATGCAGGCTACGCCGAAGCCCCAGCCTACCATCAGAGGAGCACTGCCGCCCATGGGCTGCAGCATCAGGCAGAGCACGGGGATCAGCTCACAGCATCCCAGGACCACAGAGGCGACGACTGAGCCGAGCCTGTCATCCAGGAAACCGAATACGTAGGACATGGGGATGCCCAGGATAGCACCCATGGCCAGCCATTTGGTTGCCATCAGCCAGACATCCAGGCCGCCCAGGCTCATGTAGTAGACTGCCATGGAACCCATACAGGCTGCGATAACGAACTGGAATGCGCCGAAGGCAATGATGAGCTGCCAGGATTTCTTCATCTTTAATACCTGGCCTACTGTCAGTTTGACTTCATCCTCCTGCTCGGAGAGAGGTGCGTGGTCGGCTCCGTCGGGATACAGACCTGCGGCCTCGGGCGTATCCTTTACCAGGATAGCGATGAGGATGATGATGACCACGATCAGGATAGCGATGCCGACATAGAAAGGACGATAGTCACCACCCAGACGGTTGGCGATGAAGTTTGTCATCACTGACGTGCCGATGACTGAGAAGAGGGGTGAACCGATGGTGACGATACCCATGACCTGTCCACGGAAGCGGATGAACCAGTTGGCTACCAGCATGAAACCGGCCATCTGGTTGATCATGCAGCCGATACGTGCGAGGAACATTCCTATGCAATAGATTGCGTAGTTGCCGGAAGCAGCGCCGCCGTTGCAGTCAAGGCCGTTGGCCAGGGCGATAAGTATGACGCCGACTGCGGTGACGGCCATGACGACCATCAGAGGCTTTTTCACGCCGAACCTGATGAACAGCGTGCCGTAGACGAAGGTAAGTATAATGCATACAAAGTTACCTACCGTCATGGGCAGCTGGGTAGCTGTGGTGGTCCAGCCGCCGTTATCAGGTGTGATAAAGGCCTGGATGATGTTGATCTGATCACTCTGCAGTCCCGAATACAGGAACATCAAAATGACGCCCAGGGCGCAGATAATGATCGCGTTACCAAGGAATTTTCTGTTGTGTGCCATATGGATAACCTCCCGTTAGTGAATTTTTGTTAACATTCACGGTCGATTTTCCGCCTCATGAATGATAACATTTGTATAGAGAAATTATCCCATATGTGGTATGAAGGCGTTAGACGTTTTTCTGCCATATGTTGGAAGAATTTTGCGAATTTTAAAACATAGAATTTCATGAAAATTTTGTTTATAAAAAAAGTGACCTGTGTTATACTTGCTTTGGATAAAAGGAGCGGAATATGGGATGTGCAGTTTTGAGCAGCAGGAAACAATATACATTATTTTCTTACGATGGTTTGACGCTTCGTTTTCGCACATCGTACCGCCTTGAGCATTACACAAAGCTTATTGAGTGGGATGCCGGGTATATTGTGGTTATGGCGAAGTATGAGAATATTCCGGAGGTAGAGGAATATATTGATCTGATCCCTGTATTAAAGGATTTATATATGGATGAGAACGCATTTTTAAGAAATATTCAGGAAGTGAGGATACAATATGATTGATATTAAAAATGTTGCTGACAATGCAGACATGATAATCAATGGGTATGCATACACAAAGGAAAATGAGAAGATTCGGGTATTGAATCTGAACAATGTGTTAAGTGCCGCTGTTCTTTCTTCTGAGGGTGAGATATTGGAGACAAATATGCCGGATATAGAGGCGGCAATTGCAGTGAAATATTATACACAAAACAGGGAATTCATGGAGGACGCATATGCCGAAGTATTATGATTATAAGGTTTGCGGATATTATCTTTATTTCACTGCAGCCTGTATCGTGGAGGCTATGCATGCCCATGCCAGTGACAAAAAGTTGACCAGGGAAACTTCAGCTAAGTTTTTTGTAAAATCTAATGGTGATACTTCAGTAGAGAAAAAAGGAACCTTGAATGATCATGAAATTAATCAGATCAGAAAATTTATAAAAAAACACTATCAGGAAATGTATCTTAAATGGAAAGATCTTAGTGATGAGGGTTTTTAAGGTGAATAATTTTTTGTAATTATGCGGTGATAAGGAGGATTTCCCATATGGAGCAGTACAAGCAGGAATTTATAGAGTTCATGGTGGAGTCGGACGTCCTGAAGTTCGGTGAGTTTACCTTAAAGAGCGGGAGGAAATCCCCTTTTTTCATGAATGCGGGAGCTTATGTGACAGGCGGCCAGCTGATGAGGCTGGGTGAGTTTTACGCAAAGGCTATACATGCCGCCTACGGAGAGGATTTCGACGTCTTCTTCGGGCCGGCATATAAGGGTATTCCCCTGGCGGTGGTGGCTGCGGAGGCATTTTACAGACTTTATGGGAAAGAGATTCGCTATTGCTCCAACAGGAAAGAGGTAAAGGATCACGGCGACACCGGGATATTGCTGGGAAGTAAGCTAAAAGACGGTGACCGCGTGGTGATCATAGAGGACGTGACTACCTCCGGGAAGTCGATCGAGGAGACATTTCCTATCATCATGGCTCAGGCGGATGTGACTATCGTGGGACTGATGGTTTCCTTAAACCGCATGGAGGTGGGAAAGGGCGGCGAGAAGTGTGCCTTAGACGAGATCAGCGGGCTCTACGGCTTCCCCACGGCTGCCATAGTCTCCATGGCGGAGGTGGTCCGGTGTCTGTACAATAAGGAAGTGTCCGGGAGAGTCGTCATTGACGATGAGATAAAGGCGGCCATAGATGCCTATTATGAGCAGTACGGTGTAAAATAAGAGTGACAGGATTTTTGTGTGAGCCGGATGAGATATAAACTTTTATTTTCTGATGGTACAGCAGGATTTTGCAGGAGAGAACGCCGGGGTTGATGATGTACTGGCAGGAGGGGCATGGATGTCTAAGAGCAGGAGAGATTATTTTCGCAGGACCAGAAAGGTGAGGATGAGGGATCTGTCTCCTTCCAAATCCGGATGGACGGGCCTTATCTGCGGGCTGGCGTCTGTGCTTTTATTCTGGATATCGGTGATATTTTCATTTTTGGATGCAGGCGATGCCCAGGTGTATGTGGGCGGTATCGGACTCATCGGCATAGTGCTCTCGGTGGGTGCCATAGTCATGGGATTTATGGGCACCAGGGAGGAGGGCTCCAGGCCGGCAGCGCCCCGGGTCAGCATAGCCCTGGGAGTGATCATGACGGTGCTGCTGGTGGGGCTGTATATTTACGGGCTGTAAGTTTTTAATTTTAGCCGGACCCTGCAGGTCGGATTCTCCCGGCGGCAAATGAGCAGGCAGAGCAATTAGCCCGGATCGCGAATGCGGGCGGCTATTGCGGGAGCGTGAAACGCAGAGCAATCGACTTTTATAAATGGTGACGCTCACGAGGCGAGCATACAAATTTTTGGAGGATAATAAATGGGCGATAAAGCATGGAGAGTTATGGATGCGGAGTTTACCGCTGAACGGTACAATCTTATGACTTACAGGCTGGGACGAATTGCGGACGAACAGCTGGTGCCCGTGAAATTCCAGGATTACTTTGAGAAAGGAGCCGCTATATTATTGAAAGCGGCTGAGATATATGAAAAGAAAGCTGCCGGAGCTCTTGATGGCAGGAGCCTGGAGGAATGCAGGGCTGATCAGGAGGCCATCTGGGGACACCTGGCAGCGGGGAGATATGAGAGCAGCTATGCCAATCCGGACTATGCGGTGGGCTGCTTCGGCGGGGAGGCCGGACATATGCTGACTTTCCTGGCATCCGAGGTGGAGGGCTGCGCCTCATATGCTTTCCGTGGGCAGCAGGAGGAGCTGACACTTTTCATGGAGCTTTTCGTGCAGGTCTACAATTGCTTCGAGGAGGAAGATTTAAAGGAAGCAAGGGAGACTATCTACTGGTTCTTCCACGATTACAGCGAGATCTTCGGGGAGGATCAGATCCATGATATGATATGCCCCGATGACAATTTCTTTATAGACATCGTGATGAATGCGGATCTGGACGATCTGCGCTATCTCTACAATTACGGACTTCCGATTGGAGAAAATGAGATAAGGGTGGCGGAATTTCTGGGCAGCCTGCCTGAGAAGGAAATACAGGCTATGGCGGACACCTACACGGAGGGATATCGCCTGGGATTCGTCCAGGCGGGGATAGATCTCTCCCAAAAGGGCGTGGCTGAGGTGGATTTCCCTGTAGGATTTGAGCGTATAATGCGGATTGCTGTCGGGAATTTTGCCGGGATGGGGCTTAAGTGCACTGCTGCCAGGGAGCCTTCCACATCATTTCTGGGGAAAGGGAAAATGAAGCGGGGTGTGTACTCCACCTCGATCAACCGCCAGTATGATTTCGACCACAGAGAAGATATGGCATTTTACTTCGACAAGGCCTTTGTGGAGCGGAGGCTGGAGGTAATGCGGACAGTCTTCGAGCAGCATAAAGAGGCAGCGGGGGAGTACGCCGGGCCTGCCGTTACGGAAGTCTTCGGAGAGTCGTCATTTTCACCGGAGGTGAAGGAGGCTGCTATCCGCTATGACGAGGAGCAGCAAAAGCTTAATGTCTACTATTCCTCGGAGGCGGGGCTTATCACCTACAGCTACATTCACGGGGATGAGAGAAGCTTTACCATCATAGCCTGGCCCATGCCGGAGATAGGGGAGGACTTCGAGGAGATCTTCGCCGAGACTGTGAAGATCAATACGCTGGACTATGAAAAATATCAGAAAATTCAGCAGTGCCTTATAGACGAGCTGGATCGGGCCGAGAGGGTGCATATACAGGGAAAGGGACTGAATAGGACTGACCTGAATGTGACAATCAGGCATCTGGATGACCCGGCCACGGAGAGCGCTTTCGAGAACTGCGTGGCTGATGTGAATATCCCGGTGGGAGAGGTATTCACCTCGCCTGTTTTGGCCGGAACCAATGGGACACTGCATGTGTCTGAGGTCTTCCTTAACGGGCTCTGCTTTAAGAACCTGGAGCTTAAGTTCATTAATGGGATGATAGAGAGCTATACCTGCACGAACTTCGAAAATGAGGAGGATAATCTCAAATATATCCGGGATAATGTCCTGATGCATCACGAGACCCTTCCCATGGGAGAGTTCGCCATCGGGACGAACACTACGGCTTATGTCATGGCCGGGAAATACCACATCGAGGACAGG
>JAJPYU010000127.1:0-8840 GCA_021204765.1 Clostridiales bacterium | reverse complement strand
CCCATACTCATTGCGGAGAAGACCGGACCCCACTTCGCCGTGGGCGACACCTGCTATTCCCACGAGGAGGACGTGGTGACGAAAAATCCCGATGGAAAGAAAATCATCGCCCGGGAAAATGAGATCAGCGCGAAGAGGAAGGAGGATCCGGCAGGTGCCTACTTTAACTGCCACATGGACATCACAATCCCCTACGCGGAGCTGGGAGCCATCACGGCGATCCACCCGGACGGAACAGAGACAGACATCATTAGAGACGGGCTGTTCCGAATCAAGGGAGCTGAGGAGCTAAATACTCCGCTAATCAATAAGTAAAGGGAAGCCATAGAACTTGGCGGTGCCCGAATTAGGGCACCTCATAAAAGCAAATAGGAGGACATTTTTATGGCACGAGTAGGAATCGTCATGGGCAGTGATTCGGACATGCCCGTCATGGCAAAAGCAGCAGAGATCCTGGACAGATTGGGTATCGACTACGAGATGCGCATCATCTCGGCCCACCGGGAGCCGGACACTTTCTTTGAGTACGCTAAAAGTGCCGAGGAGAGGGGATATAAAGTGATAATCGCGGGAGCCGGTAAGGCGGCTCATTTGCCGGGAATGTGCGCAGCACTCTTTCCCATGCCGGTCATAGGGATACCTATGAAGACCTCGGATCTGGGCGGAGTGGACTCGCTGTACTCCATCGTGCAGATGCCCAGCGGGATCCCTGTGGCGACAGTCGCCATCAATGGGGGAGCGAATGCGGGGCTCCTCGCCGCGAAGATCCTCGCGACCAGTGATCCTGAGCTGCTGGTGCGCCTGAAAGAATACTCCAGGGAGCTGGCTGTTCAAGTTGAAGAAAAAGATGCAAAGCTTCAGGAAGTGGGATACAAAGAATACTAAGTTTATGAGGTGCCCTCACAACAAAAACGTAGGGGGATTTCACAAATCAGCCAAATGATTTGTGAAATCAAGTTTTTGTAATTCGGGCACCGCTACATTCTGTGACATAGCGATGTTTTTTGAATCAGAAAGGGGCTGTGTATGGATTATAAATCATCAGGCGTGGATATTGAAGCTGGATATCGCTCTGTCGAACTTATGAAGGAGCATGTCAGACGCACGATGCGCCCGGAGGTGCTGGGCGGGATTGGAGGATTTTCAGGTGCCTTTTCGTTAAAGAAGATAAAGGAGATGGAGGATCCGGTGCTCCTGTCGGGCACGGACGGCTGCGGGACCAAGGTGAAGCTGGCCTTTATCATGGATAAGCATGACACTATCGGCATCGATGCCGTGGCAATGTGCGTCAACGACATCGCCTGCGCCGGGGCGGAGCCCTTATTTTTCCTGGACTATATCGCCTGCGGCAAGAATTACCCGGAGAAGATAGCACAGATAGTGGCAGGCGTGGCCGAGGGCTGCGTACAGTCAGATGCGGCTTTAGTTGGAGGCGAGACTGCCGAGCATCCCGGCCTCATGCCGGAGGATGAGTACGATCTGGCGGGATTCGCCGTTGGCGTCTGCGACAGGAAGGATCTGATCACCGGCGAGAGTCTGGCGGCGGGGGATGTCCTCATCGGCATGGCCTCCACCGGAGTCCACAGCAACGGATTTTCCCTGGTGAGGAAAGTGTTTGATATGACGCCGGAATCTCTGGGGACATATTACGACGAGCTGGGAGGCACGTTGGGCGAGACCCTGCTGGCTCCGACACGGATTTACGTCCATGCCCTTAAAAATATCAAAGCAGCGGGTGTGACAATGAAGGCCTGCAGCCACATCACCGGAGGCGGCTTTTATGAGAACGTACCCCGGATGCTGGTGGATGGCATCCACGCTGTCATAAGAAAGGACAGCTATCCTGTGCCGCCCATATTTGAGCTGATAGCGAAGGCCGGGGACATTGACGGGGAGATGATGTACAACACCTTCAACATGGGCGTAGGCATGGTGGTGGCCACAGATCCGGAAAACGTGGAAGCCACAATGGCAGCTATAAAGAAGGCCGGAGATACGCCTTACGTCATAGGCGAGATCGTGGCCGGAGAAAAGGGAGTGACATTATGTTAAGGATAGCGGTGATGGTCTCGGGAGGCGGTACGAACCTCCAGGCCATCATAGACGGAATTGAGAACGGCACTATCACAAACACGGAGATAGCCGTGGTTATCAGCAATAACAGGAATGCATATGCCCTGGAGAGGGCTGCGAAGGCGGGAGTGTCTGCGAAATGCGTCTCACCTAAGGATTACGAGAACAGGGACGACTTTAACAAAGCTCTGCTGGCGGCGGTGGATGAGGCGGACGTAGGTCTCATCGTCCTGGCAGGATTCCTGGTGGTGATCCCCGAGGAGATGATACGGCGGTACAGGAACCGCATCATCAATATCCATCCCTCCCTTATACCGTCATTTTGCGGCACAGGCTACTATGGGCTGAAAGTCCACGAGAAGGCTCTGGAGCGGGGCGTGAAGGTCACCGGAGCCACCTGCCACTTCGTGGATGAGGGCACCGACACCGGACCGATCATTCTCCAGAAAGCGGTCTATGTCGAACCGGACGACACGCCGAAGACTTTGCAGCTTCGCGTGATGGAACAGGCAGAATGGGTCATCATGCCGAAGGTCATTAATCTCATAGCGAACAATAAGGTATCCGTTGTTGATGGAAAAGTGATTATAGAAAGCGAATAGAGCAAAAGATTACCCGAGTGAAAGACTACAACAAATTGGTGCAGAAATCCCATTTTCGCTGCATTATGTAAACAGTACTTTGATGGATTGATTTTTTGGAGGGGATACGATTATGACATCGAATTTTTCTTTCCTGGATGAAACATTTCCTGTACTGGGAAATTTCGGGGAGTTGGCAGAAAAATATTTATATTCGGATTCCAACTCTTGCCTGATAAAGCTGGGAATGATAGGTGAAACTATTGTAAATCTTATGTTCACCTATGACGATATTCCTTTGCCGACTGACAATATAACCGTGAATAAAATTAATACCCTCCAAAAAGAAGGCCTTTTGACAGGTGATCAGGCAACGATTCTTCACGGACTCAGAAAGATCAGAAATAAAGCTGCTCATGAAAATTATTCTTCAGTCGAAGATGGAAAGACTTTCCTGCAGTTGGCCTACAGTCTCTGCGAGTGGTTTATGCAGACTTATGGAGACTGGAATTACGAGCATAAAGATTTTGTTATGCCAGAGGAAAATCCTGATACAGTCGCCCCAGATGAAGATAAAGAAAAATTGATAGAGGAGAAGCTATCAGCCCAGGCACAGGAGAAGGCGACAGCCGCCCCGGCTATTTCCAGGGCGGACAGGAAGAATAAAGCATCAAAAGCTGAAAATCAGAGACCGAGAACCGAGGCCGAGACACGCTTCCTGATTGACGAGCAGTTGAGAATGGTTGGATGGGAGGCGGACACTGAAAATATCCGCTATTCCAAGGGAACACGCCCGAAAAAGGGACACAATATTGCTATTGCTGAGTATCCCACAGATTCAAAAGTCGGTGACAGAGGTTATGCGGATTACGCACTGTTTATAGGGGAAAAGCTGGTGGGTATTATAGAGGCCAAGGCCATCCACAAGGACATTCCCTCGGTTCTTGATTATCAGGGCAAAGATTATCCCAGCTGTATACGTAAGGAAGATGAAAAATATCTGGTTGGCACCTGGGGAGAGTATAAGGTGCCCTTTACCTTTGCTACCAATGGCCGTCCTTATCTGGAGCAGTATAGGCAGAAGTCAGGCATATGGTTTCTGGATTTGAGAAAACCGGAAAATGTGCCCAGAGCCCTGAGAGGATGGGTGAGTCCTGAAGGCATTGAAAAATGGCTGGAGGAGGATATTGCAGCAGCAGAGAATAATTTGTCAGAAATGTCCTATGATCTGTTGACTGACAAGGATGGACTAAATCTGCGTCCTTATCAGGTAAAGGCAATACAGGCAACCGAAAAGGCTATTGCCAGCGGACAAAAAGCTATTCTTTTGGCCATGGCTACAGGTACCGGTAAGACCAGGACTATTTTGGGAATGATATACCGTTTCCTTGTGACCGGAAGATTTCGCAGAGTGTTGTTTTTGGTTGACAGGACAGAACTGGGAAGGCAGGCTCAGGATGTATTCAAGGAAGTGAAGATAGAAGATCTGCTGACAATCAACGATATTTATGACATAAAAGAGATTGATGAGACCGAGATTGACAGGGAGACCCGTATATCTGTCTCTACGGTGCAGGGAATGGTAAAGCGGATCCTGTATCACTCTGGCGATGCTATGCCGGCAGTTTCTGATTATGATCTGGTGGTTGTGGACGAGGCGCACAGAGGGTATATTTTAAATCGGGAGATGACTGATGAGGAAATATTGTTCAGAGACCAGCGGGACTATCAGAGTAAATATCGCAGCGTGGTGGAATATTTTGATGCTGTAAAAGTGGCTCTGACTGCGACACCGGCCCTGCATACCACCCAGATATTTGGACAGCCGGTGTTTACCTATACATACAGAGAAGCTGTGATAGAGGGATACCTGGTGGATCATGACGCTCCTCATGCATTGAAGACAAGACTCAGCACAGAAGGGATTCATTATAAATCCGGGGATACCGTTACAATATATGATCCTTCCACCGGAGAGCTTACTAATGGAGAACTCCTGGAGGATGAGTTGGATTTCAATATCGATAATTTCAACAGACAGGTAATCACGGAGGAGTTTAACAGAGTAGTCCTGACTGAGATTGCCAGAGACCTGGATCCCGAACATCCCGGGGACAGCGGGAAGACTCTGATCTATGCTGTCGATGATGCTCATGCTGATATGATAGTTTCTATATTAAAGGAGATTTATGCCGGATATGGGGTGAACACGGATGCCATAATGAAGATTACCGGAAGCGTGGCAGGGGGTAATAAGAAGAAGATACATGAAGCGGTTTTGAGATTTAAAAATGAGGATTACCCCTCTGTTGCAGTCACCGTCGATTTGCTGACTACAGGCATAGATGTGCCTTCTATTACCACCCTGGTATTTATGCGCAGGGTAAAATCCCGTATTCTTTTTGAACAGATGATGGGCCGGGCGACAAGGCCGTGCCCCGAGATACACAAAACACATTTTGAGATATATGATCCTGTAGGAGTATATGATTCCCTTGAAGCTGTCAATACCATGAAGCCGGTATCTGCCAATCCAAAGATTTCATATACTGATCTGTTGGATGGATTAAGGGATATGGATGATGAGGAACAGATTAAGTATCAGATTACTCAGATAATGGCAAAGCTTCAGCGCAGTAAATCATCTATGGATGATAAGACAATGACTCAGTTTGTTGCGATGTCAGGAGGACTTACACCAGCAGAATTCATGTCTCAGTTGGATCTTACGAATCCCAGAGATGCCTCTGAGACACTTAATTCCTATTATGACCTGTTTGTTATGCTGCAGGATAGCAGTCATGGAAAACCAGGATCGGTGGTGATTTCAGACAAGGAGGACGAGCTTATATCCCACACGAGGGGATATGGGAAGTCAGACTCGGGACCACAGGATTATATTGATGAGTTTTCAGCTTATGTGAAATCTCATATAAACGAAATCGGAGCCCTGGAGATAATCTGTACCAGACCGAAAGATCTCACCAGAGATAGCCTGAGGTCGCTGATGCTTACTCTTGACAGGGAGGGATACACCCAGCGTCAGCTCAACACGGCAATATCTCAGCTGACTAATGAGGATATGGCGGCTGATATCATCAGCCTTGTCAGGCGTTACGCAATAGGATCACCGTTGGTTAGTCACGAAGCCAGGATCCGCAGTGCTGTTGACAAGCTCCGCAAAGCCCACGACTTTACAAAGCTGGAGCTTAACTGGATCAGGAGGATAGAGGATTACCTGTTAAATGAATCCGTGCTGAATGTGGGAGTATTTGATGAGGACAGCAGGTTTAAATCTCAGGGCGGTTTCGCCAGGATAGACAAAGTGTTTGGTAATAAACTGGAAAGCATCGTACTGGAGCTCAACGAGTATCTCTACGATGACGGAGGAAAGGCAGCATGACGACTCAGGAGACGGTACAAAAGCTCTGGAATCTCTGCAATGTCCTGCGGGATGACGGCATCACTTATCATCAGTATGTGACAGAGCTTACGTATATTCTGTTTTTGAAAATGGCAAAGGAGACCGGAGCAGAGTCACAGATACCCGAGGACTATCGTTGGGATAAGCTCACTGAGAAAAGTGGGATAGAGCTCAAGAAATTTTATAAGGAGCTGCTGGCTTATCTGGGTGAAAATTGCAGCGGGAGAGTGAGGGAGATATATCAAGGATCCGCTACCAATATTGATGAGCCGAAGAATCTGGAAAAGATAATTGTCACCATAGATGGATTGGACTGGTTCTCTGCCCGGGAGGAAGGACTGGGGAATCTCTACGAGGGATTGCTGGAGAAAAATGCCGGTGAGAAAAAGTCCGGAGCAGGTCAGTATTTCACTCCCAGGGTGCTCATTGATGTGATGGTAAGAATGGTGGCACCCCAGCCAGGGGAGAGATGCAATGACCCGGCCTGCGGCACTTTTGGTTTTATGATAGGGGCCAGCCAGTTTGTAAGAAATAACACGGATGATTTCTACAAGCTGGATGCTGATATGGCGAAATTTGAGCGTGAGGAGGCTTTCACCGGATGCGAGCTGGTCCACGATACCCATCGTCTGGCTCTGATGAACGCCATGCTTCACGATATAGATGGCCGGATCATCCTCGGAGATACCCTCTCAAATGCAGGGAAATCAATGAAAGGGTATGACGTGGTCCTGACCAATCCGCCCTTCGGAACAAAGAAAGGCGGAGAGCGTGCAACCAGGGATGATTTCACCTTTACCACCAGCAATAAGCAGCTGAATTTCCTGCAGCATATATACAGAAGTCTTAAAGCAGACGGGAAAGCCAGGGCGGCAGTGGTGCTGCCTGATAACGTGCTCTTTCAGGATGGTGATGGTGAGAGGATACGCTGTGACCTTATGGACAAATGTGACCTGCACACCATACTCCGTCTGCCCACCGGTATCTTTTATGCTCAGGGAGTCAAGACAAATGTGCTGTTTTTCACCAGAGGGAAGTCTGACAGAGACAATACCCATGAGGTGTGGTTTTATGATATGAGGACCAATATGCCCTCATTTGGGAAGACTACGCCCCTCAGGAAAGAACATTTTGCGGGGTTCGAGGCGGCATACACTGCCGAAGACCGCAGTGCCGTGACAGATGAGCGCTGGCATTGCTTTACCAGGGAGGAGATAGATGAAAAAGGCAACAGCCTTGACTTAGGGCTTATCAGGGATGAGTCCCTGGTGGACTACGACGAGTTGCCGGATCCGGCCCAGAGTGCGGAGGAGTGCATAGCCAATCTGGAGGAGGCAGTGGATCTCTTAAAGAGTGTTGCCCTGGAACTGCGGACATTGGAAAGGGAGGGCGAGTGATGGCGAAGAAGAATGTGGGTCAGGATACCGCCTTTGTCCCGGTGGAGGAACAGCCTTATTCGGTGCCGGAGAACTGGAGATGGGCGTGTGGTGATAGTATTTTCTTGTTGCCTGAATCTAAAAGACCAGATGGGGAGACATTTAGATACATTGATATAGATTCAATTGATAATTCTTTCCAATGTGTTAGGGAAGCAAAGCTAATAAAGACTGAAAATGCTCCAAGCAGGGCTAAACGTAAGATTGATACTGGTGATACTATATTTTCTTTAGTAAGGCCTTATTTAAAAAATATTGCATACATAGATGAATCGCTTTCAGATTGTATAGCATCAACAGGATTTTATGTATGCAGGCCTTCAGAATTTTTAAACAGTCGTTATTTGTACTGGCTTATGATAAGTCCTTATGTTGTTGATGGGCTTAACAGATTTATGAAGGGAGACAATTCTCCATCTATAAAAGTAAATAACATAAGAAATTATAAGTATCCTCTTCCGCCATTAGCTGAGCAGCAGCGCATTGTGGACCGCATAGAGTCTCTCTTTGCCAAATTGGATGAGGCGAAAGAGAAGGCCCAGGCTGCGCTGGACAGCTTTGAAAGTCGTCAGTCCGCAATTTTGGATGCTGCTTTTTCCGGAAAACTAACAACAAGATGGCGAAACTCTCATAGCAGGGAGAATCGGTGGAAACAGGCCAGATTTGATGAGATTGCAAAAATTTGCTGCAATCTTGTAGACCCATATGAGTATCAGGATTTTCCGCATATAGCGCCTGACAATATTGAAAAAAAGACAGGAAGACTTCTTGATTACCATACTATAGAGGAAGATGGTGTCAAAAGTGGCAAGCATCTGTTTCATTCAGGGCAAATATTATATTCAAAGATTCGACCATATCTCTCAAAAGTTATAACTGTGGATTTTGATGGATTATGCAGTGCGGATATGTATCCAATAGAACCACTATGTAATAGATATTTTCTCTGGTATGAGATGTTGTCTGACAGATTTTTAAATCAGGCATCCTGTGCAGGTTCCAGGTCTGTACTTCCCAAAATTAATCAGAAGGAATTATCCGGACTTATGGTTGCAGTTACTGATGATGCAGATGAACAGCAGGAGATAGTCCGCATCCTTGACAATTTCTTCGCCAGAGAAGCCGATGCCAGACAGCAGGTGGAATCCACCCTGACTGCCATAGAGACAATGAAGAAAGCCATCTTTGCAAAAGCGTTCCGTGGTGAGCTGGGCACTAATTATCCTGAGGAGGATGCTTGTGATTTCGCGGATGCCTCTTTATAAATGCAATGTGTTTATAAGAAAATGGTACTTTTATTTTTACAGCGTTTGCATTACAATATGT
>JAJPYU010000239.1 GCA_021204765.1 Clostridiales bacterium | reverse complement strand
TCTTCGTCGGCAGCGTCAGATGTGTATAAGATAAAGCTTTATTTTTCTTTTCCATATTCTTCCACTCTTCCAGTGAAAGCGACGAGCCCCCTCAAAATGCTTCGCATTTTTCGGTGTCCGTTGCACTCACATGCGGCTAAAATTCCATATCAGATGCATTAAAAACGGGTCCTTCCTTGCATATACGTTTGTTGTGGACATTGGTGTGGGCGTCCACTTCTGCGCTGTGACAGACGCAGGCCAGGCAGGCTCCGATGCCGCAGGCCATGCGCTCCTCCAGGGAGACGTAACAGGTCATGTCGTGGGCGGCGGCGTAGGCTTTTAATGCGCGGAGCATGGGGGTAGGGCCGCAGGCGTAAATGACCCCGGCGGTGAGGCTTTCGGCCTCTATGGCGCCGATGACATTGCCGGGCGTGCCCAAAGAGCCGTCCTCCGTGGCGATATACACCACACCCTGAGCCTTAAAATCATCCAGGAGGAAAGTCTCACTGTCCCGGTATCCCAGGACTATCTGTTTATTCCCAGGATACTCCCGCGCCAGCTCCAGTATAGGCGGTATCCCTATACCTCCGCCGATTAAGAGTGCCGGCCTCTCTCCCATGGGGAAGCCATTCCCCAGCGGTCCCTTCACCCGTATCACATCCCCGGCAGCCTTTCTCGAGAACTCTCTTGTCCCCTCCCCGGCGATGCGATAGACCAGGCGGATACTCCCGGCGTCCCTGTCAATCTCACAGATACTTATCGGCCTGGGCAATAATCTACTGCTGTCATCACAGTACAGGCTCAAAAACTGACCCGAATGTGCCTCCCCGGCAATGCGGGACGTCTCGATCCACATGCTGAATATACCTGTCGCGAGCTCACCCTGTGAAATAATTTTCACTGTCTCTGTGTACATAATGCTCCTCTTATATCTTCTATCATGTCTAACACTGCCTGTCTTGAAGCGTCCGCATAATTATCTTCTCCGAAGTGCCGGTATGCCTCATTCTTATAGGCAGCTATTATGCCTCGTGACGAATTGACTATCGCCCCCAACCCATCCTCATTAAAGTAGTGAACCAGGTCCTTGCCCCGGCCGCCCTGGGCCCCGTAGCCCGGTACCAGAATAAATGAGAGAGGCAGTATTTTGCGCAGCACTTTTCCCTGCTCCGGATAAGTGGCACCTACCACCGCACCCACATTGCTGTACTCGCCGTCCATGGCGTCAGTTCCCCATTCAGCTACCTTCTCTGCCACCAGCTCATAGAGGGGCTTCCCATCGATCAGTCTGTCCTGGAACTCCCCGCTGGAGGGATTTGAGGTCTTTACCAGTATGAATATCCCTTTATTCTGCTCCTTACAGACGTCCACAAAAGGCTTTATCCCATCCGTCCCCAGATAGGGGTTTACAGTGACGAAATCCTCATGGAAGGGCTCGAAAATATTACTTCCCACGGCCACGGATCCCAGATGTCCCGCGGCATAGGCCCCCGAGGTTGACCCTATATCTCCCCGCTTTACATCTCCTATGACCACCAATCCCTTCTTTTGGCAGTAGCTCACCGTCCTCTCGAAGACTTCCATCCCCGGCACACCGAACTGCTCATACATGGCTGCCTGTGGCTTCACCGCCGGGATCAGCTCATAAGTGGCATCCACTATGCCCTTATTGAACTGCCATACAGCCTCGGCCGCACCCTTTAAAGTCTCGCCGTACTCTGCGAAGGCCTCATTTTTGATTCTATCCGGCACGTAGTCCAGCATGGGATCTAATCCCACTACTATAGGTGCCCCGGTCTTTTTAATATTTTCAATAAGCTTCTGTACCATAGCCCTCCTCCCTCACACTTTAAACTTTAATTCATTGGAATAATCGTAATACTTATGCGTCTTTTTATACTCCTCCGGAAGTCCTTTCAACAGATAATCCGGTATGTTTATCTTCTTGCCCCAGTATATTTTAGGAGGATAGGGCTCCAAAAAACAGATGACCTCTCCATTTACTACAGTGGCTGCCGCCTTGCCGCTCAGCCTCATTCCGGCGAAGGGAGTGTTCTCCCCCTTTGATTTAAACTCCTCCGGATCCACCACCCACTCTCTCTCACTGTCGAAAATGGTGATGTCACAAGGGGCACCCACCCGGATGACGCCTTTATCCAGTCCCAGTATCCTTGCGGGATTCGCGCTCATCTTCTCCGCCATCTGCATTATGGTCATATACCCCGGCTTTACCAGATAAGTGTAAACGAGGGCCGCCGCGGTCTCCAGTCCCACGATGCCGAAAGCGGACTCCAGCATTCCCTCCGATTTCTCCCGGGCATGGTGAGGTGCGTGGTCCGTGGAAATCACGTCCATGACATCCCCGGACAGGCCCCGTCTCAGTGCCTCCACGTCCTCTGCAGTCCGAAGCGGCGGGTTCATCTTATAATTTCCGTCATCTCCCGGTATGTCAGCTGAAGTCAGGGAAAAATGATGGGGACAAACCTCGGCACTTACATGGACGCCGGCCTCCTTCGCCCCTCTCACCATGGCGACGGAATCCTTCGTGGAGCAGTGACACAGATGAAGTCTCGCCCCTGTCTCACGAGCCAGGATGATATCCCTCATGGCTATGACATCCTCAACGGAATTGGATATCCCGGGAAGTCCCATTCTCTCGGAATTCTCATCCAGGTTCATGACTCCGCCCCGGACCAGATTTGCATCTTCACAGTGGGCCAGCACAGTCATATTTTCCTCAGCAGCTATCTTCATGGCTTCACGGTAAAGCCCTGAGTCCATCACCGACTTGCCGTCCTCGCTTAAAGCTATGCAGCCTGCCGCTGCCAGCTCCCTGATGTCCGAGAGCTCCCCGCCCTTCATGCCCTTAGTCACAGAGGCCGCCTGTATCACATGGACTTTCGTGGTCTTTGCCGCCTTTTCCTCTACATATTTGTATACCTCCACGCAGTCCACCACCGGATCCGTGTTGGGCATGGCCACTATAGTGGTAAAGCCACCGTGAAGGGCCGCCGCTCCTCCTGTGGCGATATCCTCCTTGTAGGTGAGGCCGGGATCTCTCAGATGCACATGCATATCTATAAATCCCGGCATAACGTAAAGCCCCATGGCATCCAGGATCTCGTCCGTCTTCTCATCTATCTCCGGGGCTATGGCGGCAATGATCCCATCCTCCACCAGGATGTCCGCCTTTTTTATGGACTTGTCCCCGGGATTTACCACTATCCCGTTTTTTATAAGAAGAGTCATCTGTATCCCCTCCCAATTAGATTTTCACAAAGAACGACCAGCATCATCCTGTGATTTCCCCGGTCGGCCTTTTAAAGATATCCCATTTGTGTCTGATATATGCCAGGCAGATGAAGCTCAGCGTGATCTGCACCACTGTGGAGCAGGGCGTTGCCAGTCCGATAAAAAAGAGGTTCGCGAAGGACTGGCGGCTCATGATAAGGGCCACCGGTATCCTGACGCAGAAGGCTCCCACCAGGGACTGGATGGCCACGAATTTCGTCGCGCCCATTCCGTTAAAGTAGCCTATCATGCAGAAGAGGAAACAGGTCAACAGGCAGTCTATACCGTAAGCCTTCAGGTAATCCGCCGCCTGGGCGATGACATCCGCCTCGTTGGTGAAAATAGTGGAGAGCTGTCCGCCGTGGAAGAAAGCCACATAAAACATGATGACTCCGGCCACCACGGATATGCCGATAGCGCATTTTAAAGCCCTGCCCGCCCGGTCCATCTTCCCGGCTCCGTAATTCTGCGCCACGAAGGCAGACATGGCCTGGGAAAATGCCGAGGGTACCAGCATGATAAAACTGCATACCTTCACACCCACTCCCATTCCGGCCGAGGCGATGAGCCCCATGGAATTTACTATTGCGAGAATGATGAGAAAGGAAATGCTCACCAGAAAATCCTGCAGTGCCAGGGGAAAGCCGATTCTCACCACGCTGCCGACTATGGCTTTCACGGGCTTTATCTGCTTCAATTGGAAAGTAAAAGGCAGGGCCATCTTCCTGATAAAAAGCAGGGAGATGACGACGCTTAAGGCCTGGGCCATGACAGTGGCCGTGGCTGCTCCCTTTGCGCCCATGCCGACGACTCCGACGAA
>JAJPYU010000299.1 GCA_021204765.1 Clostridiales bacterium | reverse complement strand
TGAAATTTAACAATATTTTGTTGAGGTTGACTATATGAACATCAATTATTTCCGTGAATTCCTTGTTCTGGCGGACTGTTCCAATTATATGGAGGCCGCGGACAGGCTCTTTATCAACCAGTCAAACCTGTCAAAACACATCATATCCATGGAAAAAGAGCTGGGTGTACAGCTCTTTGACAGGACGTCCAGAAAAGTGGTCCTGACCCGCTTCGGGAATCTGATGATCCCCTACGCCCAGGCCATCTCCAGTGCCCAGGTGGATTACGAATCAGCCATTAACAATGAACGGGAAGCCATGCGGGGCCGGGTCACCGTCGGCACCATCTCAGGCATCTCCCAGTATCATATTTCGGAGATACTCCAGGCCTATGAGGAGAGCGTAAAGAACGGTTACATCCGTTTGTTGGAGAACGATACCAAAGATATGATATTACAGGTGCGGCAGGGGAAATATGATGCCGCTTTCGCCATGTTGCCTGATGACACGCCCATTCCTGATGGTATGGAATACATACCATATCTGAGAGACACCCTGCTGGCGATCTTCCCGGTCGACCATCCCCTGGCCGCACAGGAGATCATTCATTTAAACCAGCTGAAAGATGAGACTTTTATATTGATGACGGAAGATACGCCTCTGTATACCATGACGGTAAATGCTTGTAAGAGCGCCGGATTTTCGCCTAAGATATCCTACATCTGCCAGCGCATAGACTCAGTCCTGGATCTGGTGACCAAGGGTATGGGGATCTCTCTGTTGACCCGAGGCCACACTCTCACTCCTCCGGACTGCGATCCGCTGGATACTCCGGCCTTCGTCACCCGGCCCATCACGCCGGCCATTAACACAAAGCTGGGGCTCTACTACCGCAGTGATTACGAGCTGACTCCGGCCGCAAGGCACTTTGTGAAGTGCGTGCGGGAGACCATAGAGGCAGGGATGAAAGTGCCGGAGCTTGAGCGATAAGCGACGAGGATGCGGCTGTGATGATGATAATGGCCGTCCCCATCGGTTAAAGGTTGACTAAAAACAACCTTTTGGATAAAATGAAACCATATAGGAACAGTCGAGAGGAATACACGTGCATTAAAATATGAGATGCGAAGATGGCGAGACCTGGCAATAAAAACGTAAAGTTCCCGGTAGGGATAGAGGATTTTGAAAAAATCAGGACAGAGAACTTTTACTATGTTGACAAAACCATAATGATCAGGGATCTGCTAAGTTTCTGGGGAGAGGTCAACCTGTTTACCAGACCGAGGCGTTTCGGCAAGTCACTGACTATGAGTATGTTAAAGTATTTCTTTGAAATCGGCTGCGACAAGGCTCTTTTCGAAGGTCTTAAGATTTCGGAGGAAAAAGAACTCTGTGATAAATATATGGGGCAGTTTCCCGTAATATCCATCAGCATGAAAGCTGTGAACGGAAATGATTACTCCACGGCCCGCGATCTTGCAGTTAAGACTATCAATGAAGAGGCAAGACGACATAGTTATCTTCTGGACAGCGAAAAGCTTTCAGACAGAGATAAACATCTGTTTTCTACCTTGCTTGAACGGGAAATGGATGACGCATCACTGGTCTTCAGCCTCAGGGAACTCTCCGAACTTTTGCGGAAACACTACAGCAAAAGGGTAATCATTTTAATAGATGAGTATGACGTGCCTCTGGCAAAAGCTAACGATCACGGATACTATGAGCAGATGGTCACACTAATCCGCGGTCTGTTTGAGCAGTCGTTGAAAACCAATGACAGCCTCTATTTTGCCGTGCTGACCGGATGTCTGGGAGTTGCGAAAGAAAGTATATTTACAGGTCTTAACAATATTAGAGTTTTTACTGTCTCTTCAGTTCGTTTTGATGAATATTTTGGGTTCACAAACGAGGAAGTAAGAAATATGCTTTCCCTTTGCGGTTTTGAGGATAAGTTTGAACTTGTGAAGGAATGGTATGACGGATATCGTTTTGGAAACACTGATGTCTACTGTCCCTGGGATGTCATAAATTACTGCTACAGCCTGACTGGGGATCCATCAGCGCAGCCTGAGAGCTACTGGATGAATACCAGCGGAAACGATGTAATCAGGTACTTCATTCAAAATATTGATAATGGGCAGACCAGGTGGGATGTCGAGGCATTGATTGCCGGTGAGGGTGTATCCAGGGAAATCCATGAAGATCTGACTTACCGGCAAATGTATGATACAATCGATAATATCTGGAGTGTGTTGTATACAACAGGGTATCTCACCCAACGCAAACGTTTGGATCAAAGACACTATCAACTGGCCATCCCTAACAGGGAAATCCGAGAGATTTTCATGGAACAGATCCTGGCTATGTTCAAGGAAAAAATTTCCTCTGACGGCGAAAGGCTCAATGATTTCTGTTCTGCCCTTGCAGCAGGTGACGCCGAAAAGGTACAGGAGAGGCTCAGGGATTATTTGAGGGACACTATCAGCATTCGTGATACCGCTGTCACAAATCCCTCAAAAGAAAATTTTTACCATGGAATATTGCTTGGGATCCTTGGTTTTAAGAGCAGTTGGTACATCAAATCTAACCGGGAATCCGGCGATGGATACAGCGATATCCTCATCTATATCGAGGATGAGGAAAAAGGCATGGTCATAGAAGTGAAATATGCTGAAAAGGGTGAATATGATCAGGCCTGTAAGAAAGCGTTGGAGCAGATCAACCGGCTGGACTACAGCTCCGAACTGCAAAAGTGGGGATGCCGCATTATATATAAGTATGCAATTGCCTGCTATAAAAAGAACTGCAAAGTAGAAATGGAGGAATGAACTTCCTCCATTTCTTTTATTTTCTCCCATGTGATTCTCCCTGCGCTGTCTGAGTTATAACAGCTAAAACATAGCATGATCCGGCTGTAAATAAAAGTATTTTAAATATTTACCCGTGTGTATATATCCTGTTTCAGCGCTCACCAAGTTTCAGATAGGGGATAGCATTAAGGTCGAGCCCGCTGCGGGTTCCGGACATATACTCGTAGTAGGCCGCCGCGCCGATCATGGCGGCATTGTCGGTGCAGAGGATGGGGGAGGGATGATAGAAACGGATGTGGCGCTTTTCGCAGACCTGCCTCATGGCGTCCCGGAGGGCTCCGTTTGAGGCCACGCCTCCGGCAATGGCCAGCTTGTCTATGGAAAACACCTCTGCCGCGTGCATGGTGTGGGAGACCAGGACGTCCACCACCGCTTTCTGGAAGGAGGCGGCGATGTCCACAGGGACTATCTCCTCGCCTTTCATCCTGCATCCGTTTATGTAATTTAATACGGCGGACTTCACCCCTGAAAAAGAAAAATCGTAAGGATTATCGCTGATCCTGGCCCTGGGGAAAGCTATGGCGTCGGGATCTCCCTCATGGGCAGCCTTCTCTATCTTGGGACCGCCGGGATAGCCCAGTCCTATGGCCCGGGCCACCTTGTCGAAGGCCTCCCCCGCCGCATCGTCCCGGGTCATGCCCAGTATCTCATATTTTCCGTAATCCAGGACCCGCACCAGATGGGTGTGCCCTCCGGAAACCACCAGACAGAGGAAAGGCGGCTCCAGGTCCTGATTTTCTATATAATTGGCGCTGATATGCCCCTCAATGTGGTGGACTCCCACCAGGGGCAGATGCTTCGCGTAGCTGATGGCCTTGGCCTCGGACACTCCCACCAGCAGGGCTCCCACCAGCCCCGGTCCGTAAGTCACTCCGATGGCTGTCAGGTCGTCCAGGGTCACAGCTGCCTCCTTTAAGGCCTGCTCTATGACCTGGTTTATCTTTTCTATGTGCTTCCTGGAGGCGATCTCCGGCACCACTCCGCCATAGAGGGTGTGCAGGTCGATCTGGGAGTAGATTACATTGGACAATACCTCCCGGCCGTTTCTCACCACCGCCGCTGCCGTCTCATCGCAGGAGCTCTCTATTGCCAATATTATTACATCCTTCTCTTCTGTTTTTTCATCCATATTTAAGCACCATCTCCTGTTTACAGTTCAACATTAAATGCATGTCCGTAAACTCAACACATCTTCATCGTTCTCGCCAGGCCACCAACAGATTACGTGGTATGAGCACGAAAAACAACTCTGTATTCTGTAAATAATGC
>JAJPYU010000113.1 GCA_021204765.1 Clostridiales bacterium | reverse complement strand
ACTTTCATCTGTCTCTCGATCCATTCCATGATGACATTGACAACATACTCCTGCTGTTCCGGCGTTAGTTTCTTTCCTTGGGGAATATGATGCCATTTCTCCAGACATCCTCGGCAGCATGTGCCGGTAGCGTGCTGAGCGATAAATACAGGGTGTCCCTTCATCGGCGTCTGCTTCCCGTCATTGGGAATAACAGCAGGAGCCAGCCTCTGTCGCACAAAGTTCTGCGCATGGGAGCGGATGGTCTCCATTCCCTTATTCTTTACATAATACCGGTCATTCGCATTAAGGGAAAAACTGCTGCGAAACTTTGACATGGCAAGCCGGGCAAACAAATCTCTGTAATCCTTTTCGCCTTCCCCATATGCAGGCAGTTCTTCAGCCACATGCAGCTCTTCGGCATGAGATTGATACTCCCTTGCCGCGGCATATTGATGGAAAGGCACAACATTTTCCGCCACCCGGCCTGTCTCAGCCCCTGCCTGCAGCCGCTCCGACAGCTTCGTATTCCGCATGGTCGTTTTCTCATTGTGCACTGCATAGGCAATAGCTTTCTTTTCACCGATAAGCACAAGAATCTTTTTCGCCCTGGTCACCCCGGTATAAAGAAGATTCCTCTGCAGCATCACATAATGGCTCATAGTAAAAGGCATGACCACAATAGGATACTCTGATCCCTGAGCCTTATGGATAGTAGTGGCATAGGCCAGCACAAGCTCGTCCAGCTCAGAGATGTCATAAAGCACCTCCCGGCCGTCAAAATTGACGGTCAGCTCCCTCTCCTCAGTATCCACCTTCACGATGATACCGATATCACCATTAAACACGTCTTTGTCATAATCATTCCGAATCTGCATAACCTTATCCCGGAGCCGGTACTGGGTACCACCCCTCTTTAAAAACAGATTGGACGGGTTCATGGCTTCCTGCAAAAGTTTGTTCAGATTTTCCGCCCCGCAGACGCCTCTCTGCATCGGTGTCAGTACCTGAATGTCCCGAAAAGCATCCATGTTATAATAACGGGGTAGGTTCTTTGTACAGTATTTTACCAGTAAATCCGCCGTTTCCTCATTGGTCTCTCTGGCAGCAAAGAAGAAATCGGCGGTTTTCCCTCCCCTCAGGTCCGGCATCTCCCCGCGGTTGATACGGTGGGCATTCATGATAATGCGGCTGCCCTGGGCCTGGCGGAAGATCCGCTCCAGGCGTACCACCGGGACAGTATCTGACGCAATGATGTCCTTCAGCACATTTCCGGCGCCAACGCTGGGCAGCTGATCCACATCACCGACCAGTATCAGGGTCATAGTATCCGGCAGTGCTTTTAACAGGTTGTACATCAACATGATGTCGATCATAGAGCACTCGTCCAGGATCAGCACGTCAGCCTCCAGCGGATTCTCTTCATTTTTCTGGTATCCTTCCGGCGGTTTATATTCCAGCAGACGGTGGATGGTCTTCGCCTCCATACCGGTGGCCTCAGACATACGCTTTGCCGCACGGCCGGTAGGTGCGGCAAGCAGTACTTTGCATCCTGCCTGACGATAAGCTGAGATAATACCCAAAGTTGTAGTGGTCTTACCTGTGCCGGGGCCTCCGGTCAGCACCATCACCTTTGAAGATATGGCCTGTCTTATGGCCTGCAGCTGAACCTCATCATATGAGATTTTAGAATGTGCCGTCACCTTTTTCAAAACTGCATCAACATCGATCCTGGTATTCCGCTTCGCTGACATCAGTTTAAGAAGGCGCTTCGCGCATCCGGTCTCAGAAAAATAAAAAGGCGGCAGATAGATTGCTTCCTCCTCGCGGAACACATCAGAAGTCCGCATCATCTCATCCAGTGTGATTGAAAGCTCCGCCTCATCCACATCCAAGAGCTCCACCGCCGTCCCCAGCAGCTGCTCCCGCAGCGCATAACAGTGTCCACTCTCAGATAACTTGTTCAATGTATACAGGATACCGCTGCGAAGGCGGACAAATTTATCTTTCTCAATACCCATTTTGGACGCAATGGTATCCGCTGTCCTGAAACCAATGCCCCAGATATCATCCGCCAGCCGATATGGATTCTCCTGTACTATCTTAATACTGTCCGCACCGTAGGTTTTAAAAATCTTTACGGCATGGGCAGTGCTGACATCATGATTCTGCAGAAAAAGCATAATGTTTTTAATCTCCTTCTGCTCCTGCCAGCTCTGCTTTATCCGTTCCACACGCTTTCGACCAATGCCTTCCACCTGGATCAGGCTGTCGGGGTCTGTCTCTATGACCTCCAGGGTATCTTTGCCGAACTGCTGGACTATCCGCTTGGCAAACTTCGGGCCGACACCTTTTATCAGTCCGCTGCCAAGATATTTTTCTATCCCATAGGTAGTGGCCGGAAGAGTCTCCTCCCACTTTTCCGCCGAAAACTGTCTGCCGTATTTACTGTCCACCTTCCACTGCCCTTCCAGGGTCAGGACAGAACCGACATGGACATCAGGCATACTTCCCACCACCGTCACCAGCTCATGGTACCCTTTGGCACGGCATTTGATGACGGAGAAACCGTTATCCGCATTCTGATATGTAATTCGTTCCACTACACAGCGGAGATGATCCATTGTGATGCCTCCGGAAAATTTTTTCTATTTCTTTTTATAGCTCCCATCCGCTAATATCTGCAGCTTCAAATCAGCCTTTAGCAAATCCTCCTGATAACGGTGAAATCCATCCATTCCTATTACAGTAACAGGGTATATTTCCGGCGTTGTTTTTGCGAGATGTGCAATAAATTCCGCCAATGTGCTCTTTCCTGCAGCCGGCGGGGCTGCCAGCATCACCAGAATACAAACGAATCATAATTTCTGACATAAATCCTCACTCACAATTTCAGGCTAATCATTTTGAAAAAGTCTGTCCAAAGAGCATCCTCCGCTTTGGAAAATATTGATCTTATGGCAATCGCCACTGCGATTCTTAAACGCCGGGAACAGGAAACCGCTCTCCGGTTTCTCAGGATTATAATCTCCATCCACCCTGCAGACAGCACATACAAGGAAGGAATATACTTCTTCAGATTCCCCCTGCCATTCCCTGTCAGTTCCCTTAAGCGGTATATCATAAGTACCATAAAACATATAGAACGCAAACGGGACTCCGGGATGGTATCTTTCCCCGACTATTTCATACAGTATATCCAACAGCCCGTCATTCTTCAGCTCACACTCTCTTAATGCCATCAACATCTGCCATATGGTACCCGGCTTCTCATCAGCCGGGTCAAACCTGTATTCCTTCAGCAGCACATTTGTCTCCGCGAATGGAATGGCCTTGGCCAGCTCCAGGTTAAACTTGCGCTCATCGGCTTTCAACCTGCCAAAGTGCCTGTTAAATGTTCCGTCTATGTACCCCTCTTCATCAAAATATGCCCCGGCGATGCGGCTGAAACAATTCCTGTTCAGGTTCATTCTCCGGGTCAGCTCCAGCATATCTTCACGATTAATTGTTCCCTGCTGATACATGGAAAAAACTCCCCTATTTCAACTAAAACCTACTGCCGACGGCCCACTCTTTCAGGACAATAATACCATATAACAGCCGGAACTTCACCAGTTAATTTAACAGCCATTCCCGGCAAAATCCGCCTTGCGGATTCAACTGCCGGTTAAATGACAACTGTTTCCGGCTGTGTTATCTTATTTCCTGCAAGGAAAAACAGAACAAAGAAAGGAGAAATAGGGTTATGAAGATTACCAGCGCTTACGCCAACAAACTTCTCCGCCAGCTCGCCAGCGACAAAGAGTACTGGACCTGCCTTGAGTCCAACTCCTGCCACTATGTGGCCGCTGTAGATGAGACTCCTGAGATCCCTGAATACGACTTCGAGAGAGTCAATTCTGAGATCTCCGCCATCGACGAGAAGACGAGAAAGATCAAACACGCCGTCAACATCTCCAACATTAACAGCCTCGTCACTGTGGGTGACCGCGAAATGAGCGTGGATGCCATCCTGGTGGCCATGAGCCAGATCAACCAGAGACTGGCAAAGCTTAACATGATGCGAAGCCATCTCCCCAAGGAGAGGGTGGAGCCCGGCTACGGCCGCATCGCCAGAAGCTCACCTGAATACGAATACAACA
>JAJPYU010000279.1 GCA_021204765.1 Clostridiales bacterium | reverse complement strand
TCCTTTTTTCCATGCCAATAATCCCTCTGCAATTTATTGTGTTATTATTTTTCTCTGCGTTTGAATAACCGATACACGAGATATCCTATAATGAGGATAAGAACGAGCACCAGCAATATCCTGAACAGGAATCCCAGCAGGATCAGTACAGGCCATATAAGTGATACTGCCGCCACAAACACCAGTAAAGACCATACGATCCGTAATGGCCTTGATGCTGTGATGTTTAAAAGGTACAGGAACAGCATAAGCATGGCTGCCCTGATGATAGTTTGAGAAGAAAGCGTTGGCTGTGCGGATTGACTGATATTGATAATAAATGTTATAACTTTCCGCCTATTCCAGGGCTTCCAGCAGTCCGGAAAGACCCTCTTCCTTATATATGTCCTTGTAATAGCTGGCCTCATTCCCAATGAGGTCATCTATCACCCTCATTCCCAAAAGCTCCACCGGAGCCTTATCGTCTGTCATCAGGTAGTCTCCTGCATCATAGGCAGTAAGTCCCTCTGAGACATGATCCATCATGGCTGTCAGAGCTTCATCTTCCTCCAGAGCCACATTTTCATTGAAAACGGATATCATGTCGGGATTGTCGGAGGCAAAAAGCTCACGGTTCGTGTTCCCGGTACAGTCCACGGTGTAAACCTCTGAGAATACATTGGCGACGGTGTCGGAGATATACTGATTGATATTTCCCTCCTCCTCACCGCGCATATTCATATTGATGACCATTACGCCATTCTCGTTCAGATGCTCTTGTACCAGGGTGAAAAATTCCACTGTGGACATCTGGAATGGGATAGTGATGTCCTGATAGGCGTCCACCATTATGACATCGTAGGTCTCATCCACGGCATTTAAGAAGGCCCGGCCATCGTAGGTGTAGACCGGAATATCCTCGGACAGATGGAAATATTCGACGGACAGATCCGTGATATCTTTGTCTATCTCCACGCCTTCAAAGTTAAGATTATCAAAATACTTGTCGCACTGGGTTGCATAAGTGCCGGTGCCCATGCCCAGTATCAGGACATCCAGATGATCCTTTTCATTTACATCCGCCATAAAGGGCGCGGCCATGGCGTAATCGTAATACATTCCGGTCAGGCTGCCGTCCTTTACATAGACTGACTGGACACCGAAAAGGACATTGGTGGAGAGATAGACCGCATCGTCGTCCTCTTTAATCTGGAGATAATTGTAAACCGACTCCCCCTCGAAGGTCAGGTCATCCTCCCAGAAGGCAAAGCTGTCCTGGTGGCCGACGATGCATGCCACAATGATGACCACTATCCCCACCACAGCGCGGACAGACTTCTGCTTTCTGCTGCAGAAATAAATAATGGCAATGGCCAGCAGTATGCCTGCGAATATAAAAAATGTCACCGATACACCCACTGCGGGGATGGTAATGAACGTCGGGACGAAGGTGCCGATAATGCTGCCGATGGTATTGGAAGCATTCAGGAATCCGACTGTCTTACCGTTGTCCTCCAGGTCGCTGACCGCATATTTTACCAGGGAGGGAGTCACTGTGCCAAGCAGGAAAAGCGGGAACACAAAGAGTACCATGCAGGCAACGAAAGCTGCCCATATGAGGAAATTGCTGTTTACTGAGAATATCATCACCGCAGAGATTCCCAGAATGACGTATTTCCCCAGCACCGGAATCAGGGCTATCCATATGGCGGATATTATCATCCGCTTGTAGAGCCTGTCCGGGTCGGGATTCTTATCCGCAGAGCGGCCGCCGTAGATATTTCCCAGGGCCATGGCTATCATGATAGTCCCGATGATGATGGTCCAGACTATCTGGGACGAGGAAAAATATGGTGCGAGCAGGCGGCTGGCACCCAGTTCCACCGCCATGACGGACATGCCGGAGAAGAATTCCGTCAGGTACAGATAGAATTTATTTTTTAAGATTTTTCTGGTTTCATTCATATTGATCGTGCTCCTCTCGGGTTAGTTTCTTCATCCATTGATATTTCCTGAAATGGATGAATACCGGCAGGCATTTAAATATCTGGTCAGACTGGATGACTATGACCACAAGCACTACCGGCCATTTCCACCAGAAGGCTGCCATAAATGACAGGGGCATGACTATGCACCATGTGGAGATCATATTCATTTTCATGGTGAAAGTTGTGTCGCCGCCTCCCTGGATGACGCCGAAGCTTACGGGCATCTGGTAGGACATGCCCATCATGATAAAGCCCATTACAACTATCAGATTAAGCGCCATTTCCGTGGCGGCATCATTCAGGTTATACAGGGAGAGCAGGGGTCTGCGGAGGGCCATCAGAGCCAGTCCAAGCGCCACCCCGATGATGACGTCTATGACTGCCAGCGTCCTTCCCGCGGAGCAGACTTTATCCCTCTCCCCACGGCCTATGGCATTGCCTATCATTACCGCGGAGGTGGAGGACATGGCCAGCACAATGACTTTAAGGTATTGGTAGAATGTGGTGGCCACAGAGTTAGCCGCTATGGCATCGGCGGAGAGATGGCCCAGTATTGCAGTCTGCATGGGAACTGAGACACCCCAAAGCACCTGTGCGCACATGATGGGGAGATAGACTTTGGTATAATCTTTTTTGAGGCCGGAATTGAAACTGAACAGCCCTTTTTGGAAGAGATGCAGTTTTGTATCCGCCTTTGCCAGATAAATGATGACTATTACCAGTTCCAGTGCCCTGGCGATCAGTGTGCCTATGGCGGCACCGCGGATGCCCATCTCGGGCATGCCGAATTTGCCGAATATCAGGACGTAATTGATGCACACATTTACAATGAGGGACACTACGGATATATAGAAAGATATGTTCACTGTCTCTACGGCGCGGAGAGCGGACATCAGTATATTCGTGATAATGAAGAGGGCGAAAGACCACATGACCAGCAGCAGGTAGGACTTGCCCTCGGCGATGATCTCCGGGGAGTTGGTGAAGATCCGAAGGACCATCTCCGGAAAAAATCCGCAGATCAGCAGTATGCAGGCGCTGACGATAAGCCCCAGCTTCAGGGAGATGCCGGTGATGGTGCGAATGGGCTCAATGCGCTTTTGACCCCAGTACTGGGCGGCCAGTACCACCAGTGCGTTTCCAATGGAGAGGGCGAACTGCTGAACCATGAAAAATATCTGGTTTACCGTGGCGGCACCGGAGAGGGCCTCCTGGCTGTAACTGCCCAGCATGATATTGTCGGCCATGTTCACGCTGTAGGCTACGATATTCTGCAGAGCCACTATGAGCAGCATACGGAACAGAGTCCTGTAAAACAATCTGTCATGCGTGAAAAATGGTTGCCTGATCTTTGCCGATTCCATGTCACTTCTCCCTGAAAAGTAAGTCACTGCTTATTATAGTCTTTAGTACAAAAATCGCAAGGGCTTATTATTTCTTTTGCATATCCCGGCCGGGACGGTTATAATGATGATACCAGGGTCAAATAGACCCGTAATGGATGCTTGCATCCAATTACGGGTGTACTTGGTCTCCGCTGTCGCTCCGGTCCGTTGCAAACATGAGTGCCACCGGCACTCAGCAACCCCGCCCAAAACATGAGGAAGGAGCAAATTTGACCGCATTTCGGTCAAATTTAGCGGATTCCGAATGTTTTCAGGATTGCGGGATGCTACGAACACTTAGCAAGCGTAAGCGAGCTTAGTGTGAGTGTATGCGTTAGCTGCGTGAGAGCGGAGCAATCCGTGGTATCATCATCATGAAAGGATGGGAGAAGAATATGGCACAGTCAGTGGTAATAAAAAGTAATAAATACGGAATCCAGCTTATAATGGATCCGGAGATTTCCTTTGAGGAACTGCTGGATGCTGTGGCGGCCAAGTTTAGGGAGTCAAGGAAATTCTTCCGTGACGCAAAGCTGGCCATAGCTTTTGAGGGGCGGAGTATTACCCAGGAGGAAAGTCTCATGGTCATTGACACTATTACGGCCAACAGTGATGTCAGCATCATCTGCATCATAGACGAGGAGAGGTCGAAAGCCGACATGTTCAGGCGGGAAATAGCCATTTTTTATGATTCCATGGCGGGCAAGGAGGGTGACTTTTATAAGGGTGATGTGAAAGCAGGCCGGACTCTGGAGAGTGAGAGCGGCATTATCA
>JAJPYU010000091.1 GCA_021204765.1 Clostridiales bacterium | reverse complement strand
GAATTGAAGGGCTTTTTGTGCACAGTGCTGAACACGGCCCTCCATTTTTTGGACAGTATTCAGACTTGGAAAATTAAATATATACTCATCTGTAGAAAATAAAATTTTATGTGGAAATGCTTCTTAAACTGTGATAACTTACAGATTAAGAAGCATTCATTGCGTTTCACATATCTGCTTGTTGATCCGTGATATTTTATGATGATTATAGATTTCTTAAGTTTCTGTGAATCACCCTGAATTTGCTTGTAATATTTCCTTTTTTTGTTAGAATGATGTGAAGTGCCGCAAAGCTTCACATCGGAAATGGAGGTTATCTGATGAGAAAGTATATCACTTGCGCACTTATTGTAAGTATCCTGGCACTGGCAGGCTGCGGGCCGGACGTGGATCTTATCCTGGCAAACGGCCGGTCATCCGCAGCAGAAGAGACCATTTCAGATGAGGATGCAGCGGCGGAAGAATCCGCCGGAAACGAGCCTGAAGAGCCCGGCGGGGCAGAGGCCGATGGGGGTGTATCGGCTGATGAGCCTGACACGGTATGCGCCTACATCTGCGGGGCAGTTGAGACTCCCGGAGTCTATGAGGCGGAGAGCGGCAGCAGGGTTTATGCCCTTTTGGAGCTGGCCGGAGGAATGACCGGGGAAGCTGACCGGGATGCGGTGAATCTGGCCCGTGAAGTCACTGACGGCGAGATGATCTATATTCCCACTGAGGAGGAAGTGGCCTCGGGAGAGGTGGTGCCTGAGTCCCCGGGGGCTGTGGCGACTGTGATCAGCGGTTCGGGCAGCACAGATGCTTCGGGGAAGATCAACATCAACACGGCTTCGGCCGAGGAGCTCACTGCCCTTTCGGGGATTGGGGATTCAAAGGCGGCGGCCATAGTCTCCTACAGGGAAGAGCATGGCTCATTTGCAAGTACAGAGGAGATCACCAATGTCAGCGGCATAGGAGACTCCACTTATGAGAAAATAAAAGATAATATTACTGTTTGATTTTTAGGATTAAGGGAGTGCGGAGCACGGAGCAATCCGTGGTATCATCACAAGATGAAAGGATGAATGAATGGCGAAAAAAGTATTAGTAGTTGACGATGAGAAGCTTATAGTAAAAGGCATACGCTTCAGCCTTATGCAGGACGGAATGGAGGTGGACTGCGCCTATGACGGCGAGGAAGCTCTGAGGATGGTGAAAGAGAATGAATACGATATTATTCTTCTCGATATTATGCTGCCCAAGATGGACGGACTGGAGGTCTGTCAGATGATAAGGGAATTTTCCGATGTACCCATCATTATGCTCACCGCCAAGGGCGAGGACATGGATAAGATACTGGGCCTGGAGTACGGTGCCGACGATTACGTGACGAAGCCATTTAATATACTGGAGGTGAAAGCCCGTATCAAGGCTATCATGAGGAGAACCGCTCCCAAAAAAGAGGCCGAGATGAGCCTTATTATCGATGGGGATATCAAGATAGACAGTGATGCCCGCCGCCTCTATATAAAGAACGAGGAGATAAAGCTCACTGCCAAGGAGTTCGATCTGATGGAGATGCTTGTGAGAAATCCCAACAAAGTGTACAGCCGGGAGCAGCTTTTGAATCTGGTATGGGGATATGAGTATCCGGGCGATTTCCGCACGGTGGATGTCCATGTGCGGCGTCTGCGCGAAAAGGTGGAGGAGAATCCCAGTGACCCGAAATATATCCATACGAAATGGGGAGTGGGCTATTTCTACTATTCGGATAAGCAGAGGTAGATATTTTGAGAAAGGTCAAAAATTACCTTAAAAGCATGCGCTTTCGTATTTTCATACTGATACTGATATTCGGAATGGTGCCCATAGTGGTGCTCAATCTTGCCTGTCCGGATATGCAGACGGAGGCGACGAATACGGTACTGGCTGTCATTATCGTGGCGGCGGCATTATTTGCCTCGGCTCATATGACCAGGCCTTTAAAGCGGCTGATCCAGTCAATCAGCGATGTCCGGGGAGGATATGAGGATGACTTTGAGCCGGTGAACACTTATTCGGAGACGGAGAGCATCTCAGCTGCCTGCGGCGAGATGCTTGGGAGGCTGGCAGCCCAGGATGAGAGGCAGATGGAATTCGTCTCAAATGTCTCCCATGAGCTCAAGACCCCTCTCACTTCCATGAAGGTGCTGGCGGACTCCATCATGGGACAGGAGGACGTTCAGGTGGAGATATACCGGGAATTTATGGAGGACATCGGTGAGGAGATGGGCCGGGAGAATGCCATCATAGATGACCTGCTGGCCATGGTACGTATGAACAGGCCTGATTCCAATATGAATATGGTCCAGACTGATCTGGTGGGCGTCATGGATCTTTTAAAAAAGCGCCTTACGCCTATAGCAGAGGCAGCAGGGGTGAATCTTACCTTTAACATAGTGCGTCCGGTGACCACCAGGACTGACTGGTTAAAACTTGCCCTGGCATTTTCAAATCTCATAGAAAATGCCATAAAGTATGATCATCCGGGCGGCTGGGTCAGGGTCACTCTGGACGCCGATTTGGATAATTTCCATGTGAAAGTGGCAGATAACGGAGTGGGAATACCACAGGGCGAGCAGGAGCAGATCTTCGAGCGCTTCTACCGGGTGGACAAGTCCCATTCCCAGAGCATCAGCGGCACCGGGCTGGGGCTCTCCCTGGCCAGGGATGCGGTGACGCTCCATCATGGAACTATCACGGTCACGAGCAAGCCGGGTATGGGCTCGGAATTCGTGGTGAGCATACCGCTTACAGATGACAGGATAGCATAGACGCATAGCTCGCGGAAAGGAATTTGTAGCTTGCGCAACCCGCTAGCGCGAAGAATGCACAAGCGCAATCTTTTTATAACCGGTACTAACCGGTACTCCGGGACTTATCTGCGGGCATGCGGTAAAGTCAGTATTACAGCCGATGATCTGTGCCGGAAGAGGAAACAAATGTGACAGGGTAAGGAGGGGAAAGGGGTTACAACTTGATATTGAAAAATAAGAGGCATATCTGTCTCTTCGCCCTGGCGGTATTCTCAGGAGTTATTCTCTATTGCCGTGAGGGGACGCTGTGGCTGCCGATTACTATCCTGCTGGTTGCAGCCATCTGCTTCGGGCTCTTTTGCGGTAAGGCGGGAGAGGGCGAGAGAGTGATAACCGGCATCATCGTCATCGGCCTGGCTTTCACAGCCTTTCTGGTCTGCCGGTATCAGGATCACAGCTATGCGGATATTCAGACTGCCTTGGGGCAAAAGTCCCCTTATGAAATCTCGGGCAGGGTTATTCAAAAAGAGATTCGCTCGGACAATTACGTCTATTATCTCAGAACAGATTACAAGAAAATACTGGTTTACACTGACAGCGACGAGATACCTGTCGGTGCCACTGTGACGGCAAAAGGGGAAATGCAGCTCTTTTCCCATGCCACCAACGAGGGGCAGTTCGACTTTGCGGATGACTACAGGTATCAAAATATCTCATGCAGATTTTATGCGGATAAGATGGAGGAGCTGTCAGCGCCGTGTTTTTCCATCAGGGAAGGGCTCTATCAGTTTAAGAAGAGGATGATCGCGACTTTTTTTGCGGCACTGAGTGAGGAGGAGGCCGGGGTCATGGCGACCCTGACTGTGGGAGGCAAGGGACTCTTAGACTCCGAGGTAAAAGCCATGTATCAGCAGGCAGGGATATCACACATTCTGGCCATATCCGGACTGCATATATCTATCCTCGGGATGGGGCTGTATAGATTTCTGCGAAAAATCAAGTGCCCCTGCCATGTCTGCGAGGCTGTGGGCTGCGGAGTCATCCTGCTTTTTGTGATAATGAGCGGAATGAGTGTGTCCTCCATGAGGGCGCTTATCATGTATTTTGTGATGATGGGCTCCCGGACCTTTGGGAGAGGGTATGACAGCTTAAATTCCCTGGCAATAGCGGCGCTGCTGCTTCTGCTCTCTCATCCCATGAGCATATACAGGAGCGGGTTTATGTTCTCCTTTACGGCCATAGCGGCCATCATTATCTACAATGATATCAGGGCCAGGATGGCGTGGGAGAAGAAAACGCTGAAGAAGACCGGAAATAATTCTGTGTCTGAGAATGATGAGAATACAGACAATAAAGGGAGAACTCTGGTTTATTTTATAAAC
>JAJPYU010000134.1 GCA_021204765.1 Clostridiales bacterium | reverse complement strand
GGGCTTATAAGATGTCGCATAATTATCCTCCTGAGGATGCTTTTTTTCTGTAGAATATCATACGGGATAAAAAGGGAAATTTCAATATACAAAAAAACGCAAATTTGACTTTTAATCTTGCGATAGGCATCTTTATTTTTTTTCTGTATTGTAATAGTTTTTTCTGGTGATATTATCTTAAACAGAAGAACTCAGGAGGATACGGCCAAAGGCCGATTGCTGAGTCAGTAGAGGAGGCTAAATACATGATTGTTCCCAAGTATTATGAAGATAATCACGTTTTGAATGTGGGTTCAGAGCCCATCAGGGCGTATTATATCCCGACGTCTCCTGCCCAGGGGACGTCATGGAAGGACCGCCGCGAGACAGATAGATTCTTCCTGTTAAACGGTGACTGGGTTTTTAAGTATTTTAACAGCATTTATGACTGTCAGGAGGAGTTTTACAGGGAGGACTATGCCGCGGTGGATTACGGCAATATACCGGTGCCGTCAAACTGGCAGGATCACGGCTTTGGCCGGCATCAGTACAGCAACTGCCGATATCCCTTCCCCTTTGATCCGCCCTATGTGCCCCCGGAGGATCCCTGCGGGGCCTATATCCGCAAATTCGACTATAAAAAACCTGCGGGCACAGCCAGCTATCATCTGAATTTCGAGGGCGTGGATTCCTGCTATTATGTCTGGCTTAACGGGACTTTCGTCGGGTATCATCAGGTGTCCCACTCCACCGGGGAGTTTGACGTCACGGAGCTTCTCCGTGATGGGGAAAATACCCTGGCGGTGTTGGTGCTTATGTGGTGCGACGGCAGCTACCTGGAGGATCAGGATAAGTTCAGGAGCTCCGGGATTTTTCGGGACGTATTTCTCCTGGCCCGGCCGGATAATTATATCCGTGACTATTTTACCACCACTGCCCTGTCAGTCGATCATAAGGATGCCGTGGTGAATATTGCCCTGGAGTTTGCCGGGGAAGATATGAGTGTAAAGTATCAGCTTACCACCCCCTGTGGCTGCACTGTCGCAACCGGCACAGTCACCGGGAAAGAGATTTCTTTTACAGTCTCTGACATCACCCCCTGGAATGCTGAGGTGCCTTACCTCTATACTCTTACCCTTACTACTGAGGACGAGGTGATCCGGGACCGCATCGGCTTTAGGGAGATATCCATCCGGGACAGTGTGGTGTATTTAAATGGAAAGAAAGTCCGCTTTAGGGGCACGAACCGCCACGACAGTGATCCATGGGTGGGCTCCGCCATCACCTTAGATCACATCAAAAGGGATTTCGCCCTGATGAAGCAGCACAATATCAACGCCATCCGCACCAGCCATTATCCCGCCTGCCCGGAATTCTATGAGCTCTGCGACGAGTACGGCTTCTATGTCATAGACGAGGCGGATCTGGAGATCCACGGAGTGGTGGAGCTTTATGGGACTAATATTTTCCGTGAGGGCATGAACCATCCTTTCCCGCCTTTCCTATCCGATGATCCGGACTGGGATGATCAAGTCATGGACAGGATCCAGAAATGTGTACGCCGTGACAAGAACCGCCCCTGTGTAGTCATCTGGTCCATGGGAAATGAGTCCGGCTACGGCTGCACTTTTGAGAATGCCCTGGCCTGGACCAAGGGCTACGACGCCACCCGCCTGACCCATTATGAGAGTTCAATGCACGCTCCCAGGCACCCCCGAAACGGAAGAAATGATTTCTCAAATATTGATCTCAGAAGCCGCATGTACGGCTCCATCTCCGACATGCACGAGTATCTGGACAACGAGCCGGACAAGCCTTTCATCCAGTGCGAGTTCATCCACTCCATGGGCAACGGCCCCGGGGATATCGAGGATTACTACGAACTGGAGGAGCAGTATGACAGCTTCGTCGGTGGTTTTATCTGGGAGTGGTGTGATCATGGGGTTTTCGCCGGGAAGGCTTTAGACGGACGTGATAAATTCTTATATGGGGGCGATTCCGGGGAGTATCCCGACGATGGGAATTTCTGCATGGACGGCATGGTTTATCCCGACAGGCGGGTGTCTACAGGCCTTTTGGAGTACAGGAATGTCCATCGCCCTGTCCGGGTAAAGGCGGATGATGCGGCGGCCGGGAAATATATTTTACAGAACAATCTGGACTTCCTCAATCTGAAGGATGCCCTGTACCTGGCCTGGGAAGTGTATGCGGATGGCGATATTGCTGCCACCGGCGAGATGAGGGATGTGGATGTGCTGGATGTGGAGCCCCGCACGAAAAAAACTGTTACCCTGCCTATAGAGATCCCGGAGGGAGAGGACAGGGCCTTTGTGCTGATCCATTCCAGGCAACTGGCTGATGATATTTTCGTGAAGGCCGGGGACGAGCTGGGATTTGATCAGATCATTTTAAGGGATGTGCCTACGGCGAAGCTGGCAAAAATGCTGGCGGCGGAGACCTCCGAAAGTGATAATGCAGTCAATTACAGAGAGGACGACCGCATTCTGTACATTTCCGGAAAAGGATTCTCATATAAATATAATAAGCTGACAGGGCTGTTCGATCAGCTGACCTGTGATGGGAAAGATTTCATGGAGGTTCCCATGGAGCTAAATGTCTGGCGTGCCCCCACAGATAACGACCGGGTAGTAAAAGAGCGCTGGTATGCTGCAGGATACGACCGCCTTATGACCCGGGCCTACTCCAGCGAGATCAGCTCCCTGCCTGACGGCAGCCTGGAGATCATCACGGTTTCCTCCATGGCACCGATTTACAGACAGAGATATCTGGATTTCGTCATTACCTGGAATATCCTGACTGACGGCACCATTCGGGCACATTTCGAGGTGGAAAGGGATGCAGTGCGCAGGGGACCTTTGTCAGAGTACTTCGTACAGCCCGGGGATCCGGAGTACATAGACGGCGATTTCGCCATTACCGAGGCCTATCTGCCGAGACTGGGCATCCGAATGCATCTGCCTGAGAGTATGGACAGAGTGGAGTATTTCGGCTATGGCCCTTATGAGAGCTACATCGATAAGCGCCGCGCTTCCTGGCAGGGAGAGTTTAAGGCAAATGTCGCCGACATGCATGAGGATTACATCCGTCCCCAGGAGAACGGCAGCCATTATGACTGTCAGTACGTCATCATTGGCGGTGACGATGCCCGCCTCTTAGTCTACGACGAGGAGCCTTTCTCCTTTAACGCTTCGGAGTACACTGCAGAGGAGCTGACCGCCAGGGCTCATAACTGGGAGCTTATCAAATCCGGACAGACTATCCTCTGCATTGACTACCGCCAGAGCGGCATCGGCTCCGGCAGCTGCGGCCCCCAGCTGGCGGGCAAATACAGGCTGAATGCGGAGCACTACAGCTATGGGTTCCACATAAAGCCGGAGAAAATGTAAAATAAAAGGGTCCGCGCAAAGCGCGGGCCCTTAATCTGAAAACGAGGTTACAGTACCAGTGACGGTGCAGAGTAGACGCGTCCGGCCAGCTCGGAATTGAGCATATACAGGCTGCGGGCGTCATCCCCGTAGAGCTCCATCTTGGTGATCAGGTCGGAGGCGTTCTTCTCCTCCTCGCCCTGCTCTTTGATGAACCAGTCAAGGAACTGGGTGGTGCGGAAGTCGCGGGATTCGTTGGCGGCGGCATAGATATTGCCGATGAGCCCGGTGACGTACTGCTCGTGGGCCAGACCTGCCTTTAAGGGGTCGATGAGAGCGGAGAATGTCTTGTCTGGCTTTGCGATGGCCTCAAGAGTCACAGGCTCGCTGTTATTGTGCATGAACTGATACATGAGCATGGCGTGATCCATCTCCTCTTTTGCCTGGACCTGATACCAGTTGGCGAAACCCTCGAGTCCCTTGTCTTCATAGAAATTCGCGAAATCCAGGTAGAGATATGCGGAGTAGAACTCCTTGTTGATCTGATCGTTTAATAATGCGGAAACCTTCTTGTCCATGGTGTTACCTCCTTTTTTAAATGTTCCTATGGGGAACCGCGCTTTCCGCTAAGTGTAGCACCCTGATTTTTAGGTGTCAAGGATGACATCGGCATTTTACACAGAGTTCACACTATGCCGGTTATTTTTCAGGCTTGTGCCGGGCACATTGCCGCCGTCGGGGCGAGAGAATAAATTGTGGTGTTTTTTGCTTTGCGCAAGGTGAATCCCACTC
>JAJPYU010000141.1 GCA_021204765.1 Clostridiales bacterium | reverse complement strand
TCCCACATCCCCACAGGGGGCGCCGTCCTTGGTCCCACGTGGGAGAGAGGCTGGTCATTTATAAAGAGCGCCGGCACCATTATTCTGGCGGCAACTGTTCTGATCTGGTTCCTCCAGGGCTTCGGAATGGGACCCGACGGCTTTGGTATGGTGGCCGATGCGGATGAGTCCCTGCTGGCGGCCATCGGCAGCGCGATCTGCATTATCTTCAGGCCCGCAGGCTTCGGCAACTGGCGCGCCACCGTGGCCACGATCACCGGACTTATCGCGAAGGAGAACGTGGTCGGTACTTTCGGTATCCTCTACGGTGGTATGGCAGAGGTCTCCGATGACGGCGTCGAGGTCTGGAACGCAGTGGCAGCGGCATACACTCCACTGGCAGCCTACTGCTTCATGATATTTAACCTGCTGTGCGCACCCTGCTTCGCAGCCATGGGCACCATCCGCAAGGAGATGAACAGCCGCAAATGGTTCTGGGGTGCCATCGGTTATCAGTGCACCCTGGCCTACACCGTGGCAGTCATCGTCTACCAGGTCGGCTGTGCCGCAGCCGGAAATATCCATCCGGTGGGCTTTGTTGTAGCCGTGGCGCTCATCGTCTTCTATGTGTACATGCTGGTTCGGAAGAATCCCTATCAGAAGCAGGCTGTTATCGGTGGAAGAGTGACAGAATAGGAGGACCTCATGGCAACAGTAATCATCGCAATCATAGTTTTCGGGATCGTCGGTCTGGACGTCTGGTATATTATCCGAGACAAAGTCCAGCACCGGGGTAAGCTTGGCTGCGGCGGCTGTCAGAACTGCAGTGGAGGATGCGGCGGGAGCTGCTCCCACTGCAGCCACTGCCATGAGAACTAGAATCATAAATTGACGTAAAATTGGGGTAAAATCAAAAATCAGGCCTCCCACTGAAATGGTGGGAGGCCTTAAAAATGCCTTAAAAATCAAGGGTTTCAGCGGGTGAGGGGAATCGAACCCCCGTATCCAGCTTGGGAAGCTGGTGTTCTGCCATTGAACTACACCCGCGAATCGCACTGCGCACTGCGCCGCAACTGAAATGATAATAGCCTATTTGACGTAATATGTCAAGTCAGGCAAAATGTTTTTCATGATACTGATTCAGATAATCTGCGATCTCACCCAGGGCTTCATCCGTGAAAGGAAATTCCTCTGCCGCCTTCAGCTTTTCGTCCGTATGATCAAAATTCATGGGCCCGGGCCAGACGGTGACCTTAAAATGCGCCCCGCCCTCCGGGGAGCCGGCCTTCTCAATGCGGTAATTCATCCCGAGCAGACTGCCGGAGAACATGCTCTTGTCGTAAAACTTCGTCTTATATAAATCCTGCCGCCTGACGGCGGGAGCGTTTTCCCGTAAATCCATAGCCGCCTCCAAAAAGCTGATACCTCAGACCGCCGCATTTCATGTCCCCGGTATTATAATAAGTATAGCATATAATGATACCGGGGTCAAAAGGTTATACGATGGATGCCTTGTATCCAATAGTATGATACCAGGGTCAAAAGGTCATACAATGGATGCTTGCATCCAATTGTATGACTTTGGGACCCGCCAAAACATGAGAAAGAAGCAAATTTGACCTTTTTTAGGTCAAATTTAGCGGATTTCGAATGTTTTGAGGATTGCGAGAGTGCGTAGCACGTAGCAATCCGTAGGTATCATACCTTTTGACCTTAGCATCATAGTATAACGATTGTTACTTTTCACTCCCGAACCAAGCACTCCGCTGCTGGTGCGGGAAGAACACGTATATTAACTAACGATTATCCTGAAAATCACACTTTTCCCCTTGATTCGTTGACATTTTTGGAATAGAATGATAAATGATACGGATACGAAAAAGATACATTTTTGTGATCGTTACGGAAGGTGAGGGTTATGTATAAGAAGTCCAAACGAAGACGGGTGCTGGTGGCGGTCATCTGTATAATAGTGATCGTGGCGATGGTGGTGACTATGCTGCTTTCGGCAGCCTTTTAACATATATATTTACAGATCGTATCATTGCAATCTGTTTTAGGGGAGATTTGTCATGAGGAAATGGATCAGGATAGTGCCGGTGCTGGCTGCGGCCGCACTCCTGGCGGCAGGCTGCGGACAGGCGGAGACAGCGGACAGCTTATCTGAGACGTCCGGCAAAACAGTTTCCACCTCCGCTGTTGCGGGGATGGCAGGCAGCGCGGACGATGGCTCTGTCATCGCAGAGAATATCTATATAGGAAATGTTGCCGTAGGCGGCATGACACGGACCGAGGCTGAGGGGGCTATCGCCGACTATATTCAGGAGATGGGCCAGGCTGAGGTCGCTCTGACAGCGGTCAGCGGGAGTCTTACTCCAACTGCGGCCGAGCTGGGCCTGGACGCCGATCCGGATGAGACTCTTGACACGGCACTGGCTTATGGCAAGTCAGGGAATCTGCTGACCAGATATAAGATAAACGAGAGCCTTAAGACTGAGAGCGTGGATCTGTCCCTGGCTATCAGCGTCGATGAGGACAGTGTCAGGGATTACCTCACGGAGCACGGCTCTGAGATCAGCCAGGTGGCGGTTGACTGGGGACTGACCCGGGAGAATGGGGAGTTCACCATCACCGGCGGTGATCCGGGAGTTGAGGTGGATGTAGACGGCTCAGTACCGGTTATTGAGGAGGCCTTTGCCGATGGCTGGCAGCCCGGCACGGACATAGAGCTGGTAGTGGAAGAGACAGAGCCGGGCGGAAGCGAGGAAGAGCTGGCTCTGGTACAGGACGTGCTGGGTACCTTTGGCACCGATTATTCCTCATCCTCCAGCGGCAGGAAGACAAATGTAGCCCAGGGATGCAGTTATATCAACGGCTCCGTGATCTACCCGGGAGAGCAGTTCTCCGTGTCGGATGCCATGCAGCCCAGGACTGCGGAGAATGGATATGCCCTGGCCACAGCCTATGAGAATGGCACTACCGTGGACAGCTATGGCGGCGGCGTATGCCAGGTGTCCACCACCCTTTACAATGCGGTGATCCGTGCGGAGCTGCAGATAGATGAGCGTTACGGCCATTCTATGGTGGTATCTTACGTTGATCCCTCAGCTGACGCAGCCATCGCGGACGGCTCCAAGGATTTCAAGTTCACCAATAATACCGATGCCCCTATTTATATAGAGGGGACTACGGATGGCGCAACCATCAGGTTTACCATATACGGCCACGAGACCAGGCCGTCGAACAGGGTAGTGACCTTTGAGAGTGAGACCACCAGCACCACGGATCCTACCACAGAGTATCAGGCCACCAGCGCACACTCCATCGGCTATATCAACAAGATCCAGAGTTCCCACACCGGCAGGACTGCCCGTCTGTGGAAGATAGTGACTGTGGACGGCGTGGAGGAGAGCCGGGAGGTCTTCAATAACACCACCTACCGGATGTCGCCTACCATCTATGAGGTGGGCGTGGCGTCAAGCAATTCGGCTGCGACTGCCGCCATGAAGTCTGCCATAGCCACGAATAATCTCAGCAAGATAAATGCGGCTATCGCTGAGTGGAAGGATGGGGGCACAGCCAGCAAGGCCGATGAGGATACGTCACAGACAGACACCTCCGCCGACAGCAGCAGTACAGACAATACCGACAGCAGTGGTGATACATCCGGTACGACCGCGGCAGATAATACCGACAATTCCGGCGCTTCCGACGGCAGTGATGATGAGACCTGGGATGACGACCAGTGATTCCCGGAGCTGAGACAGGACATGACTGAAAATGAGGGCTGCCCTTGACAGGGCAGTCCTTTTGTGTAAGATTAAGAGAGCCTCTGTGCAAATGCAAACAGAGGCTGCAAAGCGAACGGTTGCGTGAACAGGATCCGCCGTATGAACAGGATATGAGGGAACAGAATGGCATTTATTACCGCAAGAAATTTAAAACACAGCTTTGTCATAAGAAATGATGAGGGAGAGATTACGGGGGAGATTCCGGCTCTGAAGGGAATAGACCTGGCTGTCGGGACCGGACAGTTTATCGCAATCCTGGGACCCAACGGCTCAGGAAAATGCACCTTTGCGAAGCATCTGAACGTGCTGTTGGCGCCGACTGAGGTCACTCTTTTTTTGGATGGGAAAAATGCCGATGATTAAGAAAAAATATTCGAGATCCGCCAGGC
>JAJPYU010000284.1 GCA_021204765.1 Clostridiales bacterium | reverse complement strand
GCTTGCAGCCTTCCATAACTGCCACGCAGCTGTTTGTTGTACCTAAATCAATTCCTATAATCTTGCTCATAACATTTACCTCCTATTTTCTAATGTTGTTAATTGGCTACTTTTACCATACTGTGTCTCACGACGGTGTCCCTGTAGGTATATCCCTTCTGAAACTCCTCCGCGACTATATTCTCACCGAGCTCCTCATCGTCGATGTGCATCACCGCGTTGTGGAGGCTCGGGTCAAACTCTTTTCCGACTGCCTCGATGGCCTTCACGTCCATATCGGCCATGACGGTCATCATCTGCTTGTAAACCTTTTCCATGCCCTCGGCAAAGGCACCGCCTTTCTCGTCCTCAGGAATGGTAGCCAGGCCCCGCTCGAAATTGTCGATGACCGGCAAAATCTTTTCGATAACGCTTCGGGCTCCTGTCTCGAACATTTGGCTTTTTTCCTTCTCCGTCCTCTTGCGGAAATTATCAAACTCAGCCATCTGCCGTCTCACCCTGTCGGTGAGCTCCTCGATCTGCTCGTCCCGCTTGTCCTTCTTATCCTTCCTGCGCCAGGGGCCACCTGACTTCTGATCCTTTGCGGAACTGCCGTCGGAATCCTTTTTCTCAGGCTCCTTACCCTCCGGCTCTTTTTTATCAGGCCCGGGCTCATCCTGCTTCTCAGACCCGGGCTCATCCTCCTTCTTCTCAGGTTCAGGCTCTTTCGCGGGCTCCTCTGCCTCGGGTACCTCATCTTCTGCCTCCGGAGCCTCATCCCCAGGTATTTCTACTTCCGGAGTCTCTTCGTCCGGATCGAAAGCCTCTTCAGGTGCTTCACCGGCGTCCCATGCCGCCTCTTTTGTCTCGTCGATGTCTTTCTTATTCTTCATTAAAATCCTGCCTTTCCGTCATGGCAAGCTATTTAACTGCCCTGGCTTTTTTCCTTCTTATCTTTATTAAAGATGCCATCCAACTGCTTCTTAAGCGTCTTTAAATTGTCCATCACCATCTTGTAATCCATACGCTTGGGACCCACGATACCGACGGTGCCGTGAATGCCCTCCCCCAGCTCGTAGGTGGCGGTGACCACGCTGCAGTCCTTCATGCGGGTGATAGGCGACTCATTTCCTATGTATACCTGTATGCCTGTGCCGGGCTCACCATCCTCCCCGGCAAAGAGCTCCTTGAACTCCTCTTTCTCCTCAAAGGCGGAGAGCAGCTCGCTGGCACTCGCTGAATCAGCCAGCTCCGGATACTTGAAAATGTTAGTCGTGCCGCTGGTGTAGATTTCCAGGTCCTCGTCCTCCTGGACCGCCTCGGCCACGGCGTCCAGGACCTTGCTCACCACTTCGCTGTGTATGCCGGCCTGCTCCTTAAGGCGCGCTATGGTCACCAGATTGATCTGCGCCATGGTGAGTCCGTTTAAGCTGCCGTTCAGCAAAATGTTCAGCTTTAACATGGTCTCCTGATCCATGTCCTCATCGGTGCGGATGATCTTGTTCTTTACGATATTCCCATCCAACATGATGGTGGCCAGCACCTGTCCCTCATCCACGTTGGAGAGCTGGATGAACTTCACCCGGCCTCCCTGGGTCTGGGGAGCGGACACCATGGTGGCGTAATTCGTGTTCGCCGCCAGGATCTTCGCTACGCTTTTTAAGACCTCCTCCATCTTCTCCGTCTTCTCAATGACGAACTCTTTCATTTCGGAGATCTCCTGATCCTTCTCCATCATCAGCTGGTCCACGTAGAAGCGGTAGCCCTTATCCGAGGGTATGCGTCCGGCGGAGGTGTGGGGCTGGATGATGTATCCCATCTCCTCCAGGTCCGACATCTCATTTCTGATAGTGGCGGAGCTGATGTTCATATCCGCCTCCTTGGAAATGGTGCGGGAACCCACCGGCTCACCGGTCTTCATATAGGTGCGGATGATCACATTTAAAATTTTGATCTGGCGCTCGGAAAGCTCGTTCATGTCCCGTCTCCGTATCTTTTCATCGCCGACAGATTTAACCGGCAGCTTTTCTTTGGCTGTTAGCACTCAAATCGTTGGAGTGCTAACATGTCCTTACATAATGTATCACGAGGGAAAATCTTTGTCAACAGGAAATTTATTTTTTTATAAAGGTAATTGGTTACTTAAATATATTGGCGTATAATTTCCGCAACGCCCGCTTCATTATTTGTATGCTGAGTGATATGTGAGACCTGGTTGCGGATACGGGCGGGCGCATTGGCCATGGCATAGCCGATCCCCGCGGCCCCGATCATGGGGAGGTCATTGCCCTCGTCGCCCAGGGCGATGGTATTCTCATGGGAGACTCCCAGGTAGTCCTCAAAGAAAGCGACTCCGGCGGCCTTGGTGGCGTCAGGGCGGCAGTATTCCAAAAGAGCCACATCAGAGAAGAAGCTGGTGCACCTGCCGGCCTCCCACTGTGCGTGTTCGGCCTTGAACTCCTCCAGGCGCTCATGGGAATCCACGTCTATGACGATGACTTTCGGGGTGTCATAGTGTCCCCGGGCGGCGAGATCCGGGACGACACGGTAATGCATGCCGGTCTTTTTAATATAGTACTCCAGATGGGGATTCTCGGTCTCAGTGAGGACAAACTCGCCCTCGTCATAAGCCTGGATGTGGAAGCCACGCTTTTTGGCCTCGGCGAAGAGATAAGTGACGCACTCATCGGGGAGCTTAAGGTTCCTGATGGGGCTCATGTCTGAGAGGTCACAGATGGCGGCTCCGTTAAAGGAGACCATATAACAGCCCTTCCTGAAAATGTCCAGCTGTTTTACGTAGGGCATGGCGGAGGAGGTGGCGCGGCCGGTATTGATGACGATGTAGTGGCCCGCGTCAAGAGCCTCGCCGACAGCTTTTATGTTTTCATCAGGAACGCTCTTGTCATCAGCGAGGGTGGTTCCATCCAGATCCAGGAAAAATATTTTCTTATCCATAATTTATATTTACCTTTCATTTTTTCTTTCAATATTATGATGATGATACCAGGGTCAAATTTGCTCATCTGTAGTTCCCCAGGATTTTAAAATTCCGTGCTTCATCCCGAAAGCCCGTGACCGCGTTTTTGATATTGCTGTCGTTGAGGTTCCCGGAGAGATCTACGAAAAAGCGGTAGTCTAAGGGGGCTCGGTTTATCACTATGGATTCTATGCGGTTCATGTTCAGGCTGTTGTAAGTCAGGTGGGACATGAGGTGGTAGAGTGAGCCGCAGGCGTCGGGGGCCTCGAAGCAGATAGTGATCTTGTCCGCACCGGAGAGAGAGATGCGATCCTTTGAGAGGAGGATGTAGCGGTCCCTGGGAGCAGGGCTTAAGTGGTACTCTTCTATTATATAGTAGCCATACTCTCCTACCAGATTGTAGTTGGCGGAGACATAGCCTGACTCCGGATCCTGGACCGGCAGAAAGAGGTAATTGACCTCCCCGCACTTTAAGGCCTCACAGGCTTCCCGCCAGTTCCCGGTAAGGAGCAGGCCGCAGCGACCGCTAAAGTACTGCTCTGCCGCCGCCTTCGAGGACTCTATGCAGGCCGCTGCCGCATGGTCGAAATCCAGTTCCTTCACCTCCACAAATCCAGTGGGCGCAAAGCGTCCGTGCTCAGTGAGCAGCTGGTACTGCTTCTTGCGGCTCATGCTCATGATATGCTCAAAAAGCTCCCTGGCACCATGACTCGTAAAATCCGTATGGGCCAGCTCCGCAACAGAATTAAGCTTGCTCACTTCCCTCTCAGGGTCAAAGACCTGCTTTCCGGTGGAGATCTTGTAATCCGCCACCTGGGTAGCCAGGTCCATGCGCTGCTCGTACAACTCAACTATTTGCCGATCTATCTCATCTATATCTTCCCTGATTTCATTCAAATCCTTGATCATAAACACGACTCCTCCTCTCTAAAAATCAAACAGTGACAATTGATTTGACTCAGGCAGCCCATCGAACAATCCCAATTCACTCATGAGCTCGACGACAGGTTTACTGACCCCGCTGCGCTCCCGAAAGTCATCCCTGGAGAGGAACTCTCCCTGTGCGGCGGCCTCCTCCACGCCCTCGGCGGCCTTGTCTCCCATGCCCTCAATGGTATTCAAGGCAGCCATGAGCTTCCCATCCTCAGTAATCCGGAAATACCGTCCTTTTGCCTGATAGATATCTATGGGCACAAAGTCAAATCCTCTGGCGTACATCTCC